>CANHVD010000317.1 GCA_947463775.1 Planctomycetaceae bacterium
AGTCATCGTGGTTAGTGAGTTCGTTTGCAGGCAGGATTCCCTGATGCTTCGGCTACGCCTGCGCCTACGCCTACGGCTCGCCGTTAAACGAGAATGTTTAAGGTGTGGCTAATTCAGCGGACCGCCATCTCGCTTTGCACAAACAACACACGCCACTCTTCCGGTATGACTCAGACTAGCGGCGTCGAGTTGCCCCGCGTAGGAACACAACAACACGAAAAACAGGGCGAGAATACGGTGTCGCGTCTGCGTGGTGCGCCGGGTGGCAACGTGGTCTGAAGTCCGAGGGCTAGTTTCCCGGTGTGCGGACTTGTCGGACTACGTTCGACGGCATTTCGTTGCGACGGGTGACAAGTCCCACGTGGGTTCGGTAGAGTGGTCATCTCTTTAAGTCCGGGGGCCGTTTCGACGAACGCTGGCTTCTGAATGCCGGCCATGCCTCCCGCGTTGCTTCCGAACGAGATACCCACCTGATGAATTCCAGAATCATTGCTACCCGCCACTGGCGCAAATCGGAACGCTCTGGAATATCGTGGTCGGTAAAAAGTGGAATGGGCCATTCGGTAAGGCCATGCTGCGAGCATTGGTTAACGCTGAGAAGCTATCGGTTACCGCATTTAGCGGTGACATGTTGAGGTTGCCAGTTCCAGTCGCAACGCCTACGTTGGGGAGAGTATGTTGATGATTCAAGATCACCGTTTCGAAACGAACTCGGGAAGACTCCTCGGGACATTGCTTGCCGCCGCATTTTCAGTGGTGCCAACATCCGCTCTCTGCCAGGACGAACTCGTTGCCGAGAACATCTCAAGCATTGTCGATCCAGTCGCTGAATCGGCAGGCTGGCCGCACTGGCGAGGGCAGAATGCTGATGGAATTGCTGACGGCATGGATCTCCCATTGAATTGGAGTCCCTCCGAAAATCACCTCTGGTCCGTGAAGCTTCCGGGATGGGGAACAAGTTCTCCGGTTGTGTATGGCAATCGAGTTGTCGTGACCTCTGAGACCGAGGACGGTGACAAACATGCGTTGTTGACACTCTGCTTTGATCTGGAAACAGGTAAAGAGTTGTGGCGACATGATTTCGGTTTTGGCGTTGATCAAAACGTGCACGAAAAATCGAATCTTGCGGTCAACACCCCTGCATTCACTCAGGACGCCTTGTATGTCGCTTTCGGTAATGCTGACATCGCCAGATATTCTCACGACGGCAAACTGTCATGGGTGAAACGGTACATCTCGGAATATGGTGATCCAAAGATGGCATGGGGCTATGCCGTCAGCCCAGTTGTTTTGGATGGTACTGTGATCTTTCCATGGGACCATCACACCGGACCGTGTTATCTGATTGGGTTGGATGAAGGTTCGGGGAACACTGCGTGGAAGAAAGATCGGCCGATTGGCACTGCGCATGCGACTCCACTGGTGGTTCAGCATCATGGGCAACGAGATATACTCGTGCCCGGAAAGAATCGACTGACCGGATTTGATGCAACCACTCACGACGAATTGTGGTCTTATGGAGAAGGCGAAGGTCCCTACAACGGCGAAATTATTGTTAGTCCCGTCTATGGCGATGGAGTCATCTTTACTCAGCTTTGGCGTCAAAGCCCGATCCATGCAATCCGGTTGATGCCAAATGGACAACGCCCGGAAGTAGTGTGGATCAACGAGAAGCCGGGGCCAGTGGAACCTTCACTTCTGTACTATCGAGGATTGCTTTATGTTTTAATGGACAACGGTGTCTTGCGATGTCTGGACGGTGCCACCGGCAAAGAACTCTATCGAGAGCGATTGGGTGGTGATTTCAACTCTTCGCCAATCGCCGGTGACGGTCGCATTTACCTGAGCAATAATGACGGCAGAACATTCGTTGTCGCGGCTGGCAGGGAATTCAAACTATTAGCCACAAATGAATTGGGTGAACGCATTACTGCCTCACCCGCAGTCGTTTCGAGAGCAATCATCTACCGCACTGATTCACACCTATACCGCATCGGCGGTTCGAATTGACACAGCCTGTTGAATCGCCCCCGGTGCTGATCGTGTCCAGCCTTTTGTTATCAAGAGAATTTCCTTGATGCTGATATTTGAGTAGGGTTAGAGGGCGGTATCAATGGCTCAATTCATGGTCGCACCACGATGGGTAGGTATCTATCGATATGATGAATCTCCCACGCTTCGTCGGGGCCAGCCCTCAGTGAGTTTTGATTTGCAGATCCAGGTTGATAAATGCGGTCAAATCTCAGGTTGGATCGAAGACGGCAAGGATGGCATTCCTGAACGTGCCATCGTGATTGGTCAAATTTCAGGCAATCAGATTTGTTTTCAGAAGACCTACCGACCACTCTGGGTTCTTGGTGAGACCGGTGAGTTGGTCTCAGTTCCAGAAGAAGGGCCGCACACAATTCAGTATGATGGAGTGTTGGATTCCACAGGGACCCGGATGGCAGGTACGTGGAGAATCGAATTCAGATCGAGCGTTCATATTGATGGAATCGAATACGATATTCCAGAGATCACCGGAACATGGAGTGCCCAACCGACTCGCCTGAAACTGTTCGACGGCGGTAGTTGAGGGAAAAGAGAGCAGGCTCGGGATCTCCATCGAAATCTCCACCTTGATCTGGCCTAAGCTGTGGCAGAATCTCAGGGCCAGTCTGGAAGCTAAGTTGCTTCGCCGCTTTGACATCAAGGACGTGTGCAACTGGCTCGGCAATACCCCGGCAGTCGCATTGATGCATGATCTGCGGGCTGACAACGACGCCTTGAGGAAATCAACTCAGGCCATCAGTTCTCCGGTTGCAGGGGACCGCTCAGGAGACCTGAACACGCCCGAACCAGCGGGATTGGCTGGAACAGATCGGAAGTCGACCAAGAGAACAGACCAACAAAAAACGCCGTTCCCGCGGTGTTAACCACAAGAACGGCGTCAAGGTGCTCCCAGTAGGACTCGAACCTACGACCTACGGATTAAGAGTCAGTTGCTCTACCAACTGAGCTATAGGAGCAGTGAGGCACATGATATCGTCAGGACTTTGCGTTTCCAAGTATCACGCTCGCAAAAACGCGGGATCGGGAACAGGGACATGAGATTTCCTGGCCGGTTCGCCGTTTCATGCCCAAAATGCTGATGTTTCGGGCTCCACAGTTTATCAAACCTGAATTCGAATCGGCTTGCTGCTGTCCGCCCAGGGATAACGCGGCATGTTGCTGCCGGGAATTCCAGCCGTTGCGGCTCCCGTTCCTACGGCCAGAAGCAGTAAAGGTATGCAGATCAGGCAAAGAATCGGGATCGCAACCATTTTGCGAAAGAAACCGCCTCGCCCCCACAGCCGAACCACAACGCTGGCCGCACAGATCGCCAGCCAGGCGAGCCCAATGATCACAGCCAGCCCGGTGACTCGATCACGCTGCAGTGACATCCGCACGGTTTGAACGGCCGCCGTCTTGACAGATTCCGGAAGCTCAACCAACGCATACACGAACCGCATGTCCTGTTTGTCGGAACCGTCTTTTCCAACGGCCTGCAGTCGCTCAAACGTCTGGATTACGCACGCCTGCGATGTCTTTTCGTCAAGTTCCAGTTTGACCAGACGAGCCTGGGCCCGCAAAGCAGGCTCCAGAGATTCCTCGTACAACTTCAATTGTTCGGGCAATACTTCATTGATCGCCTTATTCAGTGGAGCAACCGTGGATTCCCCGGGAAATAATGCATCAGAGCGGACGACGAATTGATGTGGTTGAGGACTATCGACCCATGCTGGCGTCTCTTCGCTGGCAAGTACTTCGGCAAGCTGTTCGCCCGTTGTCAGCTCGGCGTTGCCTTTGCCTTCACTCGTCGTTTCAGCCATCGCGACCGTGGTCGGTATTGACGCATCCTGCGTTGGGATTGATTGCGGCTCAGGAACCGCGGGAGTTTCTGAGTCACCAGTGGATGCAGAAACCTCCGTCGGAGTTTTAGCGGGCCTCTTCAGAAACGTGGCAAGACTCTCCGCGATCGACTCGAGACTGCCATTGGCCAGAAACGGAGTGACCGGCGACAAGGCCGCGTCGAACGCTGGCGTCAGTGGGATCAAAGCGTACTTCTGACGAATAGGACCAGCCAGCTGAAAGACCACGATCTGCTTGTCGGACGATTCAACGGCTTCGGCGACATCGGCTGCAACAGCATCTTCTTCCTGCTGAGCCTCATTCAGCAGTGAACGAATCCACGGGCTGATGTGTGAGGCAAGTTCTGTTAATCGAGCCTTACGCTGTGCTGGTGTCTCAGCCGCTGGCTCTGCTGCCACGTCTGCATTCTCTGGAGATGTTGACGTTGGATCATCGACTGACGTTTTCTGTTCTGCAGTATCGGCGGGCGTAGGGTCTACTGGCGTGACTTCAGCCGGGTTCGTTGTTGTCGTTGGTGGTTCGGCTGATGTTGGTTCAGTTGTCGTAACGGCAGGGGTTGCCGCCACATCTGCGGCTGGTGTTTCCCCGGTCAGTGCAGAGGAAGCCGCTGCGTTGGCAGGTTCCACAGTGGCTGGCTGACCGGATTCCTCGGCAGGAGTTGAGGCTGTTTCGAGCTGACTCGCCAAAGGATCCGGTGCCGGCTTACTGGCTTCGATAGGCACTTCAATCGGGGAATCAACAGGAATCAGTCCGCCCGGTTGTTGCACAGACTGCAGAGCTTCCGGACGTGCGTTTGACCAGTGCTCCGCGAACAGAACAGGACCATCCTGAGCAAGCGTGACCTGAGGCTCATCAACGATCAGAACCGGTGAAACCTGAGCCGCACTCGGTGGAATAGCCTGAACGCTTTGTACGGAGCGAACTCTGAACAGAACCAGCGCCAGAATAATAAGACAGACCGGAATGGCTCCGGCGATGGCTCCAGCAATCATTTGGCTGAATCCGAGGCCGCGGTGTTCACCGTTACGTGTGTTTGTTCGGCCAATCAAAGAATTCCCCAGCCATGCAATCAGCTTGAAAACTCCCAGCACCATGAGAATGGCAACAGGAGCGATCAGAAGCAGTGCAAAAAAGGTAAGGCCGAATAGTGGTGCTGCCATGGTGATGCTGACTTGTCGAAGCGGCAAAAAACTGGTCGACTGAAAGAGATCGTTGAATTTCAAGCGATCAGCCGGTACGCGTTAGCGTCCGGTTTTTGGTTCAAAAACACGTTGGAAATAACCGGGGCTAGCGGGTTGTTGATTTAATGGGTTGTGAAAACGACGGAACTCAGGCCTCCTGAGTCATCTGTCGCCCGACCACCGGATGCTGCACCTGAGCCAAAACCGGGGCCGCCGGATTGACTCCAGGAGCCGGTGCCAGCCACCGTTCTTCCTGAGGTGTCCAGCCGGCTGATAACTGAACCACTGCTGAAATTGCGAGAGCCCAGGTGGCTCCTAAATTGTTTGGAAAAGGCAGCAGCGCTGTCAGGATAAATCCTAAAAACAGGCTGACCAACGTCGACGAGATGCGAAAGCGGGCACTCCGGAAACTGTCCGCCTGCCACCACCAGCGGCGAGCGACAAACAGAAGGGCGAAGAACAGCATGTATCCGGCCATCGTGGGCAAGCCCTGAGAATCCATGACACTGATTTGCCCCAACTTGCCTCCGTTAAAGATGCCGTCTCCTTCCGAGTGTAACAGACGTACATCGCCGAACATCAGGAATCTTTGCAGAGTAAACGCGACGGCTCCGACTCCCATGCCGATCGCGCCCTGGAACATCCGGCGAATAAATGCATCCCCCGATTTTCCTTCCCAGAGCTTGGCCGGGATGATCAAGCCAATCGCCGCCAGTAACGTGACCACTCCGAAGAACGCCACATCAATGACTTTTGGCAATAGTGGTGTCGCAAGATGTACGGCCGCCGTGACCAGAATCACAGCCGCCAGAGAAATCGACAACGACGTTGTGATATCAACCATTCGCTGCGCGGCCGGAATTTGTCGCATCGTCGCAGGGGAATAATTTCGAACCGCATAGGCCATTGCCTGAGGACTTGGAGCCACCTGCGGCGCGGCCATGGCAACGGGCTGCACTGCGCGAGGAATATTGTTTGGGGCCAATGATGCTGGCACGGGAGGTGGTCCAGCATTTTTAGCGACCGCATTCTCATTCGCTTTCGCGCGGGCTTCTGCTTTGGCCGAGGTTCTGCGCCACACGAGATACACGATCAGAAGTACAATCCATTCCCTGGTGCTGAGTCCCCCACCAGTTCTCAGGAGAACCAGAATCAGCAATGCATACGTCAGCCATTTAACCGGAGCAGGAACATTGCGTTTCCAGAACAGAGCGGCCGATTGAAATGGACCGAGCGGTTCTGCGGAGGTTGCAGTTCCAGCAGTCGCCTTTGTCCCAACGGGCGCTGCGGCAGACGCTGGAGCAGCAACGGCTTTTTCGTGGCTGATCAGAGTCGTGGCCATCGCCGGAGTTGATCGCTTCTGAACCTGCGGTTGCGAAGCAAAAACAGGGGCTGGTTTCTCCACGGAGAATCCAGATTCCTGAACCGCGTTGCGAAACCTTCGCTCCAGTTCTTCGATTTCACTAATTCGGCGATCCGGGTCTTTATCCAGAGCCGCGGCCAGCACCGGTCGCAGGCGTTCGGGAAGTACAGAAAGATCCGGCTCCGCGGTCAGATGCTTCATCAGAATCTCGGCCGTCGTTTCGCCTTCAAAGGGAACTCGGCCTGTGATCATTTCGTACAGAATAACACCGGTCGAATACACATCCACTTCACGACCGTAGCGGCCTCGCGCGACTTCCGGAGCCATGTAGTACACAGTTCCCACGCTCTGAGTCTGCGCGCTGCGGCGGCTTTCGGAGATATAC
>CANHVD010000318.1 GCA_947463775.1 Planctomycetaceae bacterium
CATTCGATATCGCCACTCCAGTGGCTGGGGTAGTTCCTGCGCTGTGAATTCTAAATGTATTACTCGCCGATGTCCGGGATTGATCATTGGCGAAGAGGCATGCAGCAGCAGAGGGCTCATCAACACCGCCCCTCCCGCGGGCACCTCACAAACAACTTCATTCACACTGGAGGAGATTTCTTCAATCCGATTCGATGTCAAAGCGTCGGAACGGTGACTTCCGGGTAGCACCTTCAAAGCCCCGTTTGCAGCAAAGCAATCATCAAGATGCAGCCGAACAGCAAGGATCCGAGACATGATCTGAACAGGAGGCTGGACACACTGGATTCCTGCTTTTCGAGTCCACGCATGAAAGCCTTCCACTTCGTGACGCTCTTTGACGGCGATTGATAAATCCTGGTGCCAGAAAACTCCCCAATTTGCGCCGTCCGTTTTGTCAAAAAGCGTTGAGCGAACCATAAATGCCCCGGTTCCAAGAACTGCTTCGACCAACTCTGCAACTTTCGAATTCAAGGACAGTGCAGCAACTTCCGGAATAACGTCAACAAGATTTCGGAGCGCGTAAACACCACTGCTGTTGGAAACAGACTCTGCAGCCTCGATTCGCGCACGGGCCAGTTCGGTAAGATGAACAAGTCTCGCAACGGTATCGCCATCCAGACACTGGGGGACGACTGCAAACCCCTGATTCTGAAACATGCGGAACAGCGAATTACTCATAGATCGGGCAGAACGTATTGAATGCGGATTCACAGAAGACGCCGGGATCATTAAAGCGGCGACCGCGGTCGAGCCCACTGACGGAGTCCATGTCAGCCTGAGATAACTCAAAGTCAAAAATGTTCAGGTTCTCTGCCATACGATCCAAAGTTGAAGTCTTTGGAATCACCGAGGTTCCTCGCTGAACTCCCCAACGAAGCAGAACCTGAGCCGCTGACTTTCCTTTCTCCATACCGATGCACTGAATAATTGGATTGTCGAGCAGAGACTCCGACTGGCTTGCCATCCCCAGACTGTAGTAGCTGGCAGCACCCAGAGGAGAAAACGCTGTGAATGCGATCTGTTCCTGCTGGCAGTATCGCAGCAGTTTCGGCTGAACAAGAAACGGATGCGATTCGACCTGAAGAACACTCGGGCGAATTCGAGCATAAGCCAACAGGTCACGCAGCAGACTTGTACCGAAGTTGCAGATACCGATATGTTTCACTAGTCCGCTGTCGACCAGATCTTCCATCGCCTGCCACGTTTCACTGATCGGAACTCTATCCTCCTCCATGCGAGGTGTCTCAGCCGCGGGATCCACAAACCATCCCGGCGGATAACGCAGATCAAACGGCACGTATTTCTGAGCGATCGGAAAATGGATCAGGTAGAGATCGAGTTGTTTCAGCCCGAGATCATTCAGTGATTTCTCACAAGCCTGCCGCACATGCTCTGCCTTGTGATAGGTGTTCCAGAGCTTGGAAGTAACCCATAGGTCTTCGCGTTTACAGAGACCATCCGAAAGAGCCTTCTTGATCCCCTGCCCCACTTCACTTTCGTTTCCATAATCACAGGCACAGTCCAAATGTCGGTATCCAATTTGAATCGCCTGTTGAGCGACGTCAGCCGCGAGAGGACGATCGACTTTCCAGAAGCCAAAGCCCACCGACGGCAATTGATCGCCTGTATTGAGAGAAATGGATGCGGTCATAATGCGATTTGCACCTTCTGCGTCTTGATCAATGATTCCGACAAACATCGATTAAAAAGTCTAGGGCCTTGGCATGTGTATGGCCATGAATTTTCGCGTATGGAAGCCATCCCGTTTCTGAATCAAAAGACTGCCGGAGATTCTGAAACGACCTCCGTCGTTGAAGTAACCGGCTTTGTATCCGGGCTGCTGACAGATTTCGATGACTTGGCACGCAGTGTGTAGTGAGCAAACACAGCTCCAGCGGCCGCACCAAGTAAATGCGCGTCCCAGGCGACGCGTTTAGCAGCAGACGGCAACAGTCCCCAAGCTAATGTGCCTCCGTATAGAATCACTACCAGAATTGCCGTGCCAGCAGAAACTAGTTTTCTCTCATGGATTCCTGCTGTGATCAGATAAGCCGTCAGTCCATAGACCAGACTACTTGCACCGACTACAGGGCTGGATAACCCGATCACCCATGTGAAAAGTCCGGCAAGAACGGTAATGCTGATTAAGATGCGGCGTGCGTTATCGCGAGTCACCGAAAGCATAAAGAGCAGCACTGCCAGAGGAATCGTGTTCCCCAGCAGATGCTCGAATCCATCATGCAGAAACGGCATCGTGAAGATCCCAATCAACCCTGATACGGATCTTGGTTTCAGCCCGTAGTTCTGAACCAGATTCCAGTCGGTCAGCGAGAGTGGCACATTGATCAAAAAAATGAGCCAGATAAAGCCAACAAACGCAAGAACGCTGATCAGATTTCGTCGTATTTCCAGTTTCATGATTTCACCAGGGGGCCCTATCGCAAAAGGCCACTTTGTTCAGGATTCTACTGATACCCATCACGGGAACGCAGAAGCGCGGGGAGCGGATCACAGACTTTCCAGAAGCAGCTGCAACTGTTCAATCTGTTTTTCTGATAGTGCCATTTCTGAATTGTGATGTGAAGTCTTCAGAACTTCGGCAAGCGTCGCCGCCCGACCGTCATGAAAATAGGGTGCACGCTGACTTACACCTCTGAGCGACGGTGGATTGAACAGCGTTTCTCCCTGTTCGTCATGAATACCAACATCATACGTGTCGTTGCTCGTCAACCCAGTGCCTGCATGACAGTTCTGGCATCCTGCGGCTTCAAACCCTATTCTTGCCGCTGCCAGCACATCACCGTTCGGCATCTTGTTCTTTGCAAGGCGAAGTGAAGGGGCCGGAGTAAGGGTTTTCAAATACGCAGAAAGACGCTCGATCGGTAGTTCTTCTGTCGGGATCTGAGTCTGCATTGAAACAATCAGAGACGTCTTGATTTGTTCGTCCAGACTACTCTTGCTTCCTGTCCAGGCCCATGGCCCGGAGTCAGAGACCCCTCGTAACGAAACAACCTTCTTTGGGGCTCCGCGATCTTCATCTCCAAACGTGTCTGCTCTTTGCCCATTCGTATGACCATCAGTGTGGCATGAATGACAACTGAACCAGCCATCCAATGAAACTGAAGCGTCATAGAAAGTCTGCTCCCCCTGCTCTGCCAATGTGAGTTCCCGAATCTCACCCAGCGAAATGGTCGTTTCGACCGCCGGGGCCTTACCCTCCAAAGAGACGACCGTAACTGAATCGCCAAAGCGATTCGCTATAAACGCCTTCTTCTGCTCACTATCCAGGCAGATGGCTTCCGGTCGCTTTCCTGTTTGCAGACGTTCAAATGGCATGTGACTGGCGGTTCTGAAGGCCACCTGATTTACGCCGGAGATCACAATCAACGTGAGGTCATTCTCTGTGACGACCATGGCGCCGGGATCACCCGAACCAATCGACGGCGTTCCCAGTGGGTATCGCTGTTGTGAAGCATAAGACGTCCCGGAGTATTCCGCTTCCTCCGGAGCTGTGTCGTCAGCATCACCAGACACCGACAACAGTTGATCAAGAGGGATAGAATGCAGTCCGTTCTGCATCAGGACTCCCCAAAAGACTCTTTCGTAAGTCGTGAACGTGGCTGGATCGAGCGTCTGACAGGCAACCAGCAGTTTCCCGTGCTTGTGATTAAGCCCCAAACCCCGAATGTTGTGCCCATAAACATCATGCTCCTTCAAGACGGAGCCCGCTGCCGTATCGACAATAGCCAGCCGACCCGCGAAGGAATCGGCAACGATCAGTTTGCCGTCCGGGAGATACAACATGGTGCGAGGTGCAAACGACAAACTCAGTTGTCGTTCTTTCTGCAGTCCATCTTGCTGTCCCCGAAACAAGGTCACAGTCCTGGACCATAGCGATGAGACTGCCACCGAAGTTTCGTCCGCGCTGACAGCAACATCAACTGGGTATAGAGGCAGTTCCAGGCTCAGAAGAGGCTCCAGCCCGGAACTTCCAGGCTCTTCGATCGACCAGAGCAGTCGGTGGGCATGATCGTCGAGGAGCAACAATCCTTTTCGCCACGCGGCAATCCCACTAAGAGATTCTGCGACCTTCCATTCCGCCTGGAGCTGGTTGGACGTCATGTCAATTTTGCTTACGGAGCCAGTCCGTGAATTGGCCACAAACAGAAAATCATTCTGACAGACGAGATCCACTGGGACTCGATATTGCGGCAAAGAGCGTAGTTGCGGTGACAACAGCTCTGCACAAAAAGCGACCGGAGTCATCGCAAGCATGAAGATTGAAGCTGTCAGAAATCCCGATGTGCTACGCTGATTCATACCCGAGTAACCTCATCTTCAGGGGCCGGTTCAACTCAACTTTTGTTGCCACGAACGGGATAAAGCAACGTTAGCTCCACAACAGTTCGGGCCAGCGACGACGACAAACACTTTCTCAAATCATTTTGGGCCAATATTGCCTCGGCTGATGACATGGATGAAGGCCCAGAGTAACTCAATCCTGCGAATTCGCCCAGCAGGAAAACGTGAGAAACAGTCAGTTGAGACATGGACATACTGGGCAATCCTCACACAATTGACATCAAGAGTTGTTACTGATCTGAGTCTGGCAAAAATCCATGGCTCAACTCCGGAAGTTTCCTTAAGTGTTTCCGATCATCATTATGATGTCTGTTCACGAAAAATTGTCTCAGAATATCAAGGCTATCCGAGATGAAATTCGCTCGGCCTGTACGCGAGCTGGCAGAAATGAGTCCTCTGTTGGGCTTGTGGCGGTAACAAAGTATGCCGAATGGTCGTGGGTTCAGGAGCTAAGGTCTCTTCATCAAACGTTTGGAGAGAACCGTCCCCAACAACTCGCAGACCGGCAGACAATATTGCCGGACGCTGAATGGCATCTCATCGGGCAGCTTCAGCGGAACAAAGTTCGGCTGGCATTACAGCATGCAACACTCATTCACTCTGTTGATTCGTTGAAGCTCCTGGAACGAATCGAAGAAACAGCCGCAAGCATCAACAAGGATGCTCACGTGCTGCTTCAGGTCAACGCCTCAGGGGAAACAACCAAATCAGGCTTTACTCCGGAAGAGATCACTAACGAATGGCCAGCCGTCATGGCGATTTGTTCCAGGACTCACGTCAACGGTTTAATGACCATGGCCGCCGAATCCGAGAATGCAGAAGATGCTCGGCCCACGTTTCGCAAACTCCGGCAGTTACGAGATCAACTAGCGGCCAGAGAGGACTCAAAGAAAGCCGGCATCCAGCTCCCTGAGCTTTCGATGGGCATGAGTGGCGACTTTATTCCAGCGATTGAAGAAGGTGCAACGCTCGTCCGAATTGGCAGCAGACTTTTCAACGGTTTGGAGCCAACCTGATCGCAGGGAGAATCAATTCCAGAAAACTCTTCCCCGAAATCAGTCGTTAAAATGTTTGCAGATTTCTACTGTGCCTTGTCGGAAATATCACGACGACACCAGCCGCCTTGCCACGAAATCTTGTCGACGGCTTCATAAGCGGCTCTCTTCGCATCGGCAATTGTGTCACCCATGGCTGTGACACCGAGCACTCGTCCGCCAGCATTGACGACTTCGCCGAACTTATTGATCGTCGTCCCGGCGTGAAAGACCTTTGCACCAGGAACCTTGTCCGCTTCAGAAATTCCAGAGATTGGATGCCCCTTGGTATAATCACCTGGATATCCCTCTGACGCCATCACGACGCAGACAGCAGGCCGAGGATCCCATTCAATTCCTTCCAGCTCTGACAGTTTCCCTGTCGCCGCCATCAGCAGCACTTGAGCCAGATCCGACTTCATTCGCATTAACACCGGCTGTGCTTCCGGATCGCCAAATCGGACATTGAATTCCAGAACCTTCGGGCCATGCGATGTTAGCATGATGCCAGCGTAGAGGACTCCGGAAAACGTGCAGCCTTCGACTTTCATCGTATGGACTGTCGGGATCAGAATTCGACGCACGATCTCGTCCATGATTTCCGTCGTTACAACCGGCGCTGGGCAATAGGCTCCCATCCCTCCGGTATTCGGACCCTTATCATTATCGAAGGCTCGCTTATGGTCCTGAGCGACATCCAATGGCACGATCGTGTCGCCATCTACGATCGCCAGAATGCTTGCCTCCTGGCCGACCAGACATTCTTCAATGACAACCTGCGAGCCCGCATCTCCGAACGCTCGCTCCTGAAGAATTGCTCTGACAGCCGTGCGAGCTTCCGCCAGGTTCGCGCAGACGAAAACGCCCTTCCCCGCTGCAAGGCCATCAGCTTTAACAACGAGGGGCTGCTCTTCACAGTCATCCAAATACTGCATGGCCTCCGGAACTCGGCTGAACACAGAGAATGCAGCAGTAGGAATATTGGCCTTTTTCAACAACTTCTTGGTGAAGACTTTACTGCCTTCCAGGCGAGCAGCAGCGGCCGACGGACCGAAGACAGCCAATCCATGCCGACGCAGCTCATCAGTCAATCCTGCAACTAGTGGAGCTTCCGGCCCGACAACTGTCAGATCGATGTGGTTCTCGCGCACGAACTTCACGAGCCGATGCACATCATCTGCAGCAATGTTCAGGTTCTCAGCATCAATCGCAGTCCCTGCATTTCCCGGCGCACAGTAGACCTTCGTAACCAGCGGCGACTGGACGAGTTTCCAAACCAGTGCATGCTCACGACCCCCAGAACCGACAACCAGAATCTTCATCGAATCAACTGCCCTGCGTGCTGAGAAAACAAAAAAACTCGCGGCAGAGTACCGC
>CANHVD010000319.1 GCA_947463775.1 Planctomycetaceae bacterium
CCGTAGAATCGTTCGCCACCAACACCGGCCAGAGCCGCCAGCCTCCATTCGGCAACTGTCGGAAGTCGATAGCCCGGCTTTCTGAAATCATCGGCTTTAGCTTCCCAGTTCGCGGCATCCGCAGGATAGAACTCGGGAAGCCCTTCGCGCCGAGACAACCAGTTGCAGTATCTGGCTGCATCCGGCCATTGAACAACTGACATCGGAGAATCAGCCGTCCGCGAATACTCGGACGCGTTGTACATCGCGGGATCGAATTCATGCACCTGCGCGACCGTCACCTCGTGAGCGCCGATGAAGTAGTCATGCCCGACATTGGAGTCAGTCTTTCCCGCGACTCGAATCAGTGTATGGCCGTCGCAGGTATCCAATCGAGGCGACTTCATCCACTGGCGAGGCGGCTTAGGTCCGTGCAGCGCGGTCTCTGCATTTTCTGCGAGGAGACTGGCGGCTGGCTGCTGGACGCCCCAACGACGCAGCAACCATTCCGCAGCTGAATGCACACCGCCGTCGGGTGTATCACGATGCAGTGATGCCACAACCCCGCGAGCTTCATCAAGCCGAAGTATTTGTTGTTCGCTGTAGTCTCCCAATGAGATCAAAAGTGCATACTGAATACCAGGGTCTGTTTCAGAACGCAGTCTTGATAAAAGTCGTTCGGGAGCAGCATTGAGTAACGCCAGAAGCCGCATCGCCTGGGATCGCGTCGTGTTCGCAAGATTGACTGTTGTGCGCTGGAAGTGCTTCCAGAGTCCTTCTGTTTGAGCCGATCCGGCGTGCTTCAGCAGCAACGCGAAGGCCATCGCTCGCCGATGAGCCACTCTGTTCTGCTCCTGAGGGGAATCGTTGTATTCCTCTTCGGTATTCAGAACTTTCCAAAGTACGCTCATGTCCAAAGTTTTGACCGCCGGCACCATGCGTTCGATCTGCCAGTCTGACGCGTCCAGGGAAAGTCGCGTTCGTGTCGCGTGATCGGCCCCAAGATAATCAATCAGCAGTGACAGAGCGAAACTGTTACGAAGATCCTCGCTGGTAACCCCCAGTACTTTCGACAGGTGGGGAATCAGCGGCTTTGCTGCCGGCTGCAGCGAAGTGGAGATCTGACTGTATTCATCCGGATGCTTCGTACACGCGTGAATCAGAATCTCCGAGATTCTTTCTGCCGCTACGTTCCACCGCGCTGACGACTGCTCATCCGCCGGTGGATCCATTTTCGCCAGAATCACCAAAGCGTGAAACCTGGTATCATCGTTGACCGGCGCGAAGCCGTCGTCCGAATTGTGAATCTGATCAACAATCTTCCAGCATCGCGGAACGATTTCATCGCTCCAACGCCGCATTTCATCGCCGGCAAGGACAGCATTCTCCGGAATTGACGACGTCAATGCGGAGACAAACACGTCCTCAAGCGTCGAATCATTCCAGCGTAGATTCGCCAGTTGCAGAGCGAACGCCTGCGATGAATCCTTCTCTGCGGTACTCAGTGACGTCGCCACAGCCGTTTCGGCCAACGCTCCATGCCGAGAAAGCTCATTAATCAGAACTGGAAGTCGTTCAGGATCCGCGATCATCAACTGATCTCGCAGGGAGTTGACGCCAATCTGCCGGTCGTAACGAAACAGAACGATCCCTAACAGGACCAGTGTTGTCACGGTCGCAAAAATTGAGGTCAGCGATTTCCGGTCGCGGACAGCCATCATCTCCTTCTCTTCCGCCGATAACTGACTGGCGGACAGCACCGTTCGCACCTGCATCCATTCCCAAAATCCGGGCAGGAAGCGATTCTCTTTCTGCTGGCTCCAAAGTCCAGCCTGCTCGGTCAGTCGCTGATGCAGACGTCCACGAAATGACTCTCGCTGTTTGGCCGTCAACCATTCTCGAATCGATGGCACAAGGAAGTCATGCGACAGTTGATAAGTTGTCTGTTCTGTCATCGAAGGATTGGATTCAGATCGCGTTCGGTCCAATGATTCCGTCGCACTGATTAACTTGAGATCCGATTCCATGATCAGCATCAGCATGTCGAATCGAGCGCGGTCATCCTCGTAACCTGATAACGCTAATAGCTCTGCTCGAGTTCTGCGGCTGGCTTTGATCTCAACCCCCAGCCCGGGGACCAGAGTCTTTAGAATTCTCCGCGCAGCTTCATCGTGAGCTTTCTGATTGGCCGGCGCGTATGTGGCTGAGAAAGAGTCGTTGAGAAACTGAGCCCCGATGCCGACCGTGCCACCGAGAATTCGCAGAGTCGAAGGAATCCAGTCCTTCGACTTCACCATCTCCGCGAACAAAGCCAGGTGAACCGGAATCACTTTTTCATCATGGGCCAGGTTGTCGATGGCTCCGTCGAGGAATCTGTCCTGATCACGATCCGGGGGCTCGGGTGCTGGAGGAAGCTGCCCATAACCGCGACCAAACTCGATCAGCACTTTTCGTGCGTGGCGACGATCGAATAAGTCGATCATCATGGCATTTCGACCAAGCTGCAATGGCGACTCCACGGCCTCCATAAAGCGATTCAATGCCAGCCAGAAGTCGTCTCGAATGAGTACAATGCACTGCACCCTTGCCCCGTCACACTGGCGAATGGAGCGAACCAATTCGGTATCCGCCGGATCCGGATGCGCGTGAAGCCATTGTTCAAACTGATCCAGAACAATCAGCAGGCAGCGGTTTCTACCGATACCACCGCCGCGACGAATCTCAGCAAGCGCTTCTGGCAGAGTACTGCTGGTCAAGTTGCTGCAATGTCTCTCAATCGCTGCGAACAGTTGTTTTTCCGTGAGGTCTGCGGTCGCCTCCAGAACGATCGTGACAATCTCCGATTCCAACAGAGGCACCAACCCTGCTCGAACTAACGAAGACTTGCCGCACCCTGTCGGTCCCGAAATCACTCCCACGCGCTGCAGGTCCGGGACATCGTCACGAACGGTGACCCACCGTTTCCAATGGCTCAGGCATTCCGGCAAACCATCTCGATCTCGTGCGCCCGGCAGAAGCCCCAGAAAGAAGTACGCATCCGCACGACTAAATGCACGCAGACCGCGAGGAACAATCGTCACGACGAAGGCGGATCCGTCGCGAGCACTTGCCTCAGGCACGGAAACTTTTGCGGCGCTTTGGGCGACACCGCCAGCGTCACCCTCTCGAACCTCCGCCTTACTCAGCCATTCTCGTAAATCTTCCGCCAACTCAATTGTTTCAGCATATCGCTGACTGGCCAGCTTGGACAAAAGTTTGAGACAGATGCGGTTCAACTCGGTCGGAACGCTTCGCTTTAACTCGCGAGGCGGCACCGGATCTCGTGTCAGAATGCGATACAGAACATCATGCGACGCTCCGCCGGAGAACGGCCTTTCGCCAGTCAGCATTTCATACATCACAACGCCAAGGCTGAACTGGTCGCTGCGGCCATCAATTCGATGACCTTCTCCTCGCACTTGCTCGGGACTCATATAACTTGGAGTGCCAGCCAGACCTTCCTGGCCACCGGAGACCGCTTCATCACGCAGGGCCAGTCCGAAGTCGGCCACATAAACTCGGCCATTATCCCCCACCAGAATATTGGCCGGCTTGATGTCACGATGAACAATTCGGGCTCGATGAACATGATCCAGTGCCTGGGCCACATCAATCAACAACCGAGCGATTTCAACAGTTGGCAGAGGACCCTGCAACATGACATGCGAAAGATCCCGTCCCTCAATGTATTTCGAGACGACAAAACAGCGACCATCATCGATCAGCCCGCAATCGTAAATCGGCACCACTGACGAATGATCCAGACGTGCCAGCGTCCGCGCTTCTCGCAAAAACGTCTGCAAATAGTTCTGGTGCTGAGCACGATGCAAATGAGGCAGCTTGACGGCGACCAGCCGATCCAGATCCGCGTCGTTTGCCAGGAAGACGATCCCGAATCCACCTCGCCCGAGGCGGCGAATGATCTGATAACGCCCAATAAAAGCGCCGACCTGTGACTCCACGTTTTGGTCAGACTTATCATTCAGCAGAAAACCACTCAAATCCGCCGGAACCGGATTTGGTAACTCTCCTTCGAGTACTTCAGATCGAGAAGTCAGCCCCGGCCGAACGACGGTGTCGTCTAAGTTCTTCTGCTTGTCCATTCCGGCCCCTTACAAAGTCAATCGCGACCTGGCAAAGTGTACAGGAATAAGCCGGTTTCAGAATACCGTCTCTCGCCTCAAAATCTTCACTAACTTCAGTAACGAATGTTCACGAGGAACTCTCAAAGTGAGCCTGACGCCGGGGGTCGAAGAAATCCCCATGTCGCGGCGAGAGCGTCAGCGGCCTCTTCAACGTCAAGGATTTCTCCCCACGGGCCGTTGCGAAGAAACGCATGAGCGAATTCATGAGCAATCACATAATGCGCAAAGGCTTCGGAGCAGTGCGACAATTTCGTTCGCAAAACCACGCATCGCGTTCCGCTTCCAATCGGTCCCGGGGTTGGCATCCACAGAGTCCACCCCTGACCAGGCACGAAATTATCGATCGTGACTCGGAACCGAGGATCCTCCACGAAATCCTGCTGCACGTGTGCCGGAATTGCATGGAGTACCGAGAGAACTCGCTCACGCAGCTCCGGAAAGTCGGCCAGTTCAATAATCAGTGAAGAAAAGATCGGCGAGTCCTTCCGGATAATTTCGCATCTGGAAACAATCTACACGCATTTGTTGATCTGGTCGTTTAACGTTTTCTTCGACGTACGTCCAGTGGCAAAGGTTCTCCACAGCAAGCCAACGTCGATTGCCCATCATTGGCGAAGTCTTTGGCTCAGGTGACTTTCCGGCTCAGTGAACGCGAAAATCGCAAAGGCAGCGTCAGAGTGAAGTCGATTCGCCGCAGGGCAACGTCCAGAACAAGCAGCAGCGCAGACAATGTCAGCAGCCATGGCCAAAGTTCCGTCGGGCGAGTCGTCCGGATTCCGGGACGATCAAAAATGTCTTTCGCAGACGGGTTAAAGCGACCGCCGGAGATCGTGGAGATTTCCTGAAGCAAGGCATCATTCGTCGCCTGAATTCTCAGCTCATCGTTATACCCCACCATGAGTCCTCGGCTTTGACGAGAAATCACCTGACCGTCTTTCTTCACTGCGATCTCAAGATTGTACGCGCCGGAAATCGACGAATCGAATTCTCCGCTGTATCGCCCCGGAGCCAACTGCGGGAGATCTAAGGGCGTGCGTTTGAGTTGCGGATCGATAATCGTCACTTCGACTTCTGACTGATTCAGAAATGCTCCTGCTTCGTTCACCGCATCAATATTCAAATGCGTTCTGAGTCCGTCTCTCACGGATTCGATCTGGATTCCCTTCGTTTCACTTTTTCGCATGGTTTGGCGAACAACCTGAGTCCAGAACTTTCCGTAGCCGGGCCATGTCAGCCATTCGGCGGCCCAGCGACTTTTGGCATCAGATGTGAATGCGGCCGTCATTCCCAAACCGTAACGCCACCACGCCAGCAAAGGGTCACCTTTTTCGGTCGCCAGAATCACTTCACAGGTCGGCTTCGGGCGAGTCGTCACATAGCCCAACAGAAACGGAGCGGACTCCATATCCAGCTCCGCCAAAGCGCGAGTCGCACGGATGACCTGCGGAACAAACGGCTGTTCGTCGATTGCGGACTTGCTGGCTGTCATGGTTTCTTTGGCGAAGATCTGCGGCACCTGTGATGGATCTTCAGCAAGGTAATATCTCCCCTTACCGATGCGGGCAATCGATTCCAGGATCACCGGATCTGTCGCGCCTTCTCCTCCAATGGCTACCGTCGACAAGGTAACCTTTGCGGCCGCCATTTGTTGGGCGAGCCCTTCGAAATCGCCAGTATTGGAGATGCCGTCGGTGAGCATAATGACGTGCTTCAGCTTGGCTGATGTTGAGTTGAGCATTTCAAACGACATCTCCATCGCGGGATACATGCTGGTACCGCCTCCGGAAGTCAGTTGAGAAATCTCATCGCTGATTTTCCCCTTATTGCTGGCCGACTGCATTTCGCTCAGGATCTGCGTTTGATCATCAAAAGCCAGGACAGCAATTTGATCGCGATTTCCCAGCAGCTCAACGGCCGACCGAGCAGCGGTCTTGGCCATCTCGAGTTTATCGCCGTCCATAGAGCCGGACCGATCGATCACCATGACAATCGCGAGTGAAGGTTTTTCCTTCTCCTTTTCGAAGTCGCTGCGAACCGGCAAAATTTCTTCCAGCGTGGTTTTGTAATAACCGCCCAGCCCAAACGATTGTTCCCCGCCGAGCATAATGAAGCCACCGCCGAGGTCCTGAACCCAGGTGCGAGCAATCTCCATCTGCTGTTGAGTCAATGCAGTGGCTGGCACATTGGACAGCATCACAAGCTCATAGTTTTGCAGGCCCTCAAGAGAATCCGGCATACCCTGCGGTGGCCGAACATCGGCCTGAATGCCTTCATCTTCCAAAGCGTAGGCCAGATCACGAATCAGATTCGGATCGCTTTCAATGATGAGCACTCGCGGCTTACCCGCCATGTAAACCAAACCCGCATCCGCGTTATTGTCGAGCAACGTGTCCTGCTTCAAGCCAGAAACGCGAACCTTGAAGGCAGCCATGCGATCGCCTTCGACCGTTTGTTGAAAGCGAAAGCGATTTTCTCCCGCTTTGAGATCTCGCCGTTCACTGATAACTTTGTGGTCGCCGCGAAAAACTTCCAGCAGTCCGGCGTCGTCATGATTCGATGTCACCGTGACATCCACAAAGAAAGGTTCCCCTTCACGGACTTCCGGAGGAACTCGAATCTCCGACACCTGA
>CANHVD010000320.1 GCA_947463775.1 Planctomycetaceae bacterium
CATGAAGTTTGTTGCTGGTCCGGTTCTGCAGGGGCAATCTCCGGAGCTGGTTCAGGCGATTCGAAATCGCTGGAAGAAGTTCGTCCACGGCGGAATCGCGTTGCTGCTTCTGTCCGGGTTCTTCAACTACTTCCGCTCGATGCCAATGCATAAAGGCGACGGACTTTATCATGGTCTGATCGGAACGAAGATCATTCTGGCATTCGTTGTCTTCTTCTTTGCCTCGGCTCTGGTGGGTCGCTCCGCGGGAACTCAGAAGTTTCGCGACAATTCCGGCAAATGGACGGCTGTCGTGCTGTTGCTTTCGTCACTGATCATCGCGATGAGCGGTGTTGTGAAAGTGCGAGACAATGCGAAAGCCAAGGTTGCCGTATCGCCGCCAGTGACTGAGAGCGTGCCAAAGGAATAGTGTCAGATGTCGAGCGAGCCGTTCCCGATTCCGGATGATGTCAAACTGGCGTTAAAGGATTACACCACGATTACTGCGTTGCCCGTGCAGTGGGGCGATCAGGATTCGTTTGGGCACGTCAACAACGTCGTGTACTTCCGCTGGTTCGAGTCGGCTCGAATTGAACTGCTGGACCAGTTTCCAACCGCTGTAACGATGTCCGGCAAGGGGCTGGGGCCCATTCTGGCTTCGATCAAATGTGACTATCGACGGCAGTTGCATTTTCCGGATACCGTTTACATCGGTTCGCGGATTACTCGTGTTGGCCGGTCCAGTGCGGACATTGGGCATGCGTTGTTGAGCCGTCAGCAGATGCAGGTCGCCGCCGAAGGGCATTCTGTGATCGTGATTTATGATTACGACGCTCAGCGAGTGACTCGAATTCCCGAAGAACTTCGCAAGCTGTTTGAAGGATCGATGGCTACTTTGTGAGCCTACTGAGATTGCGGATTTCTACTTCGCGGGGTCGCGGTACTGTGCTTCTCTGTAGCCGGATTCGTGAGAATTCGGGGCTTTAGCGCGGAAGACATCCGAATTCTCACGAATCCGGCGACTGACAACGCACACCGTTCGGAGGATATCCTCATATAAGCATGGGGAATTCCGCTCGCTGGGAATGTCGGCCGCTCTACCACTGTTCAAGAAAAACAGCTCGCTCTATACTCGGCCCCCTGTGTCTATCCTCACATGCCGTGTCCCGTTGGGTATGCGGTGTTGATTGAGGCACTGAAAGGCCACCGGGAAGTGCTCGGATGGCATCTGTTGTCAGGCTCCTGATTTAAGAATTCCGCCGGAAAATACCGCGATGTCCGAAGAAATGAAGCTCAGCAAAGTCGAATTGCTGAAAGAAGCGTCTCATCAGTTGCGAGGCACTTTGGCTGATGAGTTGCAGAACAATAAGCCGGAGTTTTCTGATGATGCCGCGACGCTGTTGAAGCATCATGGCTCGTATCTGCAGGATGACCGCGACACCCGTAAGGCCAAGGGTGAAGACGGTAAGGCTTTGGGCAAGCAGTATTCCTGCATGGTGCGAACTCGAATTCCGGGCGGTCGTGTGACGGCTGAGCAGTTTCTGGCCGAACTGGACCTTTGCGAAAAGCTGGCGAATGGCACACTGCGAATCACCAGTCGCCAGGGATTTCAGTTGCACGGCGTGCTGAAGAATGATCTTAAAGAATCCATCCGCACGATCAACGACATCAAGCTGACTACGTTTGCAGCTTGCGGCGACGTCAATCGTAACGTGATGGCGTGTCCGGCTCCGTTTAAGTCGGCTGTTTACGAACAGATGCAGGCGTTGTCTCAGGAGTTGGCTGAGCACTTCAAACCAAAGACGACGTCTTATTTTGATATCTGGCTGAAGGATGACAACGGCGAAGAAGTCGACGTGACGGAATTCAAGCCCGTCGATGAGCCGATCTACGGAACTCGCTATCTGCCTCGTAAATTCAAGATGGCGATTGGGCTTCCGGAAGACAACTGCGTCGATCTCTACACGCAGGATCTCGGCCTAATGGCGATCGTCGAAAACGGCACGATCGTGGGCTACAACGTTCTGGCCGGTGGCGGAATGGGACGAACGCCATCTGCGGAAAAGACCTTTCCTGCTCTGGCAAAACGAATCTGCTTTGCGACCCCGGACCAGGTAGTGGCGGTCAGCGAAGCCATCGTGAAGGTGCAGCGAGATTACGGCAATCGCGAAGATCGCAAGCGAGCTCGCCTTAAGTACTTGATTTCTGACTGGGGTACCCCCAAGTTCAAAGCCATGGTTGAACAGTACTATGGCAAGGGTTTGCCAGATCCGCATCCTGCTGACGTGACCGGCGTTGATGATCACATCGGGTGGCACGAGCAAGGCGATGGCAAGCTGTTTCTCGGCATCAACATCGAGAACGGTCGTATCAAGGACGACGGGAAGCTGCAGATCAAGTCCGGGCTCCGCGCGATTCTGCGTCGTTTCGGCATGAATACTCGCCTGACAGCTCTGCAGAGCGTCATTCTTTGCGATATTGATCCGAAGGATAAGGCTGAGATCAATCGGATCATGGCAGAGCATGGGATTAAGGGGGCGGATGAACTGTCGTTGCTTCGACGCTACGCTATTGCTTGCCCTGCGTTTCCAACCTGCGGACTGTCGATTACGGAATCCGAGCGAGCCTTGCCGGGGATCATTGACGGGCTGGACGTGGCGATTGCGAAGCTGGGGCTTCAGTCATCGAAGATCGCCGTGCATATGACGGGATGCCCTAATGGGTGTGCTCGGCCTTATACGCCGGACATCGGCCTGGTGGGAAAATCAGTCGGAAAGTACACGATGTTTCTCGGCGGGAACCCCGAGGGGACTCGGCTGTGCTTTATTTACAAGGACTCTGTGCCGGCTGAAGAGATCGTCACAGTACTGACACCTCTTCTGGCAGCCTACAAATCTGGCCGTCAGGGGACAGAATCGTTTGGCGATTTCTGTGCTCGCAAGGGCCAGGCGGAGCTGGAAACATTCGCGGCCTGATCTATTCTCCGCGGGAATTAGAATAGAAGATCAGTCGTCGCAGTGTTTCCTGGACGAGTGACACCTTAATGGCTGTTCGCTGGAAAGGTTCCGAATAGCCAGGCTCTGCCGGTCGAAAGATCGGGATTTCGTCGCAAGATCAGGGATCTTTGCCCGGTGCTTGTCACGATCCTGGCATCCCTGTACGCTGCTTCACCGTCAAGCGACTCTCGGTGCAGGCGTGTTGTTTCGGGCAGGAATGCTCGTGATTTGGTAGCCGTTGAGAGTCAGAGTATTGCTTTTGGCCGCTTGCGTTGGGGTGTTCCATTGTCGGACCTGGATCGAATTGTCATCACCGGAGTCGGGCTGACCGCACCGAATGGGAACAGTCTGCCCGAATATCGCCAGAATTTGCTGGTCGCCAAGTCCGGTGTGGTCAATTACGAAACGCGTTACATGGGGCCAGTTCTGGCTGGCGTTTGTAACTTCGACGAACTGCGATACCAGAAGAAAAAAGATCTCCGCCGAGGAACTCGGGCCGGATCGATTGCTGTGTATTGTGCCAATGAAGCCGTAAAAGACTCGGGCATTGACTGGCCCAATGTGGCTCGCGAAAACGTGGGCGTGTACATTGGAATTACAGAGCACGGGAACGTCGAAACAGAGAATGAGATCTACGAGATCTCCAAATTTGAGTATGACACCAAGGTCTGGTCTCATCATCATAATCCACGAACAGTTGCCAATAATGCAGCTGGCGAAGTCACTCTGAATATGGGCATTACGGGCCCGCACTTGACGCTCGGAGCGGCCTGTGCGGCTGGAAATGCGGGCTTCATTCAGGCCGTGCAGATGCTGCGGCTGAAAGAAGTTGACCTTGCGATTGCAGGTGGTGTTTCGGAGAGCATTCACACCTTCGGAATTTTTGCCAGCTTTGCAGCTCAGGGTGCTCTGGCAACTCATGAAGACCCAACGAAGGCCTGTCGACCATTCGACAAGAATCGCAACGGGATTGTGGTCGCGGAAGGTGGCGGCATCTGCACACTGGAACGCTTGCCGGATGCATTGAAACGCGGTGCGAAGATTTATGCTGAGGTCATCGGGTACGCGATGAATTCGGACGCCAAGGACTTCGTGCTTCCGGATTCGAATCGTCAGGCCGAATGCATTTATTTGGCGATGAAGCGAGCAGGCATCAGTCCGGAAGATGTGGACATCGTCAGCAGTCATGCGACCGCAACGGAACAGGGCGATATTGAAGAAGCCGCTGCGCTGCGGCGAGTCTTCGGGAACAGCCCCAAAACGTTCATCAATAACACAAAAAGTTTCATCGGCCATGCCATGGGAGCAGCCGGTGCATTGGAGTTGCTGGGCAACGTTCCGTCGTTTGACGATGGGATTGTCCACGCTACAATCAACCTCGACGACCTCGACCCACGATGTGCGCTGCCGAATCTTGTGATCAATCAGCCTCGGGAAATTGGTCCAGTGAAGTGCATTCTGAATAACTCTTTCGGGATGCTGGGGATAAACTCCGTCGTCATCATTCGCAAGTTTCAGGGATAGTTTGAGAGGGTGGTTTAATGACGTCTGATCAGATCCGGCAGGTGATTCTGGACATTCTGGGGCGAATTGCTCCGGACGAGGATCTCACCGATCTTGATGACGCGCGTCCGTTCCGTGAACAGATGGAATTGGACAGCATGGATTTCCTCGACATCGTCATGGAACTGCGGAAGATGTACCGAATTCAGATTCCGGAAGAGGACTATCCGAACCTGAACACAATGGGCGGTACGGTGGAGTATCTTCTGCCTCGGCTGAAGGATGTTCCAGTCGGCGCCTGATGCGTCCGGCGGATACGACATATTGAAGACACAACCAAACGAAGCCCGCTCTTTTCAAAGAGCCGGGCTTCAATTGGTTCAAAGGGGTAAATGGCTGTGCGTTATGACACCGTGATTATCGGTGCCGGGATGTCCGGTTTATCCGCAGGAGTGCGTCTGGCGTACTACGAAAAGAACGTCTGCATTCTGGAGCGACACACCACGATTGGCGGCCTGAATTCTTTTTATCGCCTTCGTAAACGAAACTACGACGTCGGTCTCCACGCGGTAACCAACTACGCAGAGCCGGGTACCAAGCAGGGACCTCTCAGCAAGCTTCTGCGACAACTGAGAATGAAATGGGAAGACTTTGATCTGCGACCTCAGTTGCAGTCTTCGATTGTCTTCCCCGGTGCGACTCTTCATTTCACAAATCAGTTCAACTATTTTGTGGAACAGATTGCATCCGCGTTTCCTCAGCAGATCGACGGGTTCCGTCGCCTGGTGACTCGCATTGCCGAACACGACGCGCTGGATCTGGAACGCCAAAGCGTGTCAGCTCGTCAGGTTGTTTCGGAATATATTCGCGACCCGTTGTTGGTCGACATGTTGTTCTGCCCGTTGATGTTTTACGGCAGCGCGACGCCGCGAGATATGGATTTCAGCCAGTTCGTGATTATGTTCAAGAGCATTTTCCACGAAGGATTCGGTCGGCCGTTCGACGGGATTCGACTCATCCTGAAGCGGCTGGTGAAGCACTTCAAATCGCTGGGCGGGCATCTGAAACTTCGTGCGGGGGTTCAGGAGATTCGCCAGAGCAACGGGCGAGCGACCTCTGTACTTCTGGATGATGGTACCGAAATCGAAGCCGACAACATTCTGTCTTCTGCCGGTGCGGCAGAGACGATGCGGATGATTGATCCCAACGGCCCGCCCGTAAAGGCTGAGCCCGGCGATATTTCCTTTGTGGAATCGATCAGCGTTCTGGATTGTGAGCCTGCTCAGTTGGGGCATCGTGACACGATCGTGTTTTATAGTGACTCCAAAGACTTTCACTATGAACGTCCGGATGTGCCGGTCGATCTGCGCAGCGGAATTATCTGTTCACCGAATAACTTCGATTATTCGCAGCCTCTGGAAGACGGCCGTATTCGTATCACCGCGCTGGCGGATCCGCACTATTGGATGAATCTTCCCGAAGACCAATACGTCGCCGCAAAACAGCACTGGAACGATGAAATCATTAAGTGTGCGACTCAGCACATTCCTGATTTTCGATCTCACGTGATTGATACGGATGTGTTTACGCCACGAACCATTCGCCGATTTACCGGCCACCTTAACGGCTGTGTGTACGGCGCGCCTGAGAAGTTCGTGAATGGCCAGACACCGCTGGATAACTTGTTTCTATGCGGAACCGATCAGGGCTTCCTGGGAATCGTCGGGGCAATGCTCAGCGGAATCACGATCGCGAATCGTTATCTGCTGAAGTAATTTCAGCCTCAGATAACCCGACGCGTCGGTTTTGAGGTTGCGCAATTCGTTAGGGCTGAAGGCCCGGCGCATCCTATTCCGGTGGCGTGAGCCACCGGAGTGCGGATAGTATGGTGATTCAGGCCCGGAGGGCCTGACACATTGGCAATCGTGTCGGCCGCCAGGCCTTGGATTCTGTGTGTTCACATACCGGTGGCTCACGCCACCGGCATTGGATATTTCGACCCTCCGGGCCGGAAACGCGCACACTTCATTTCGCGCCGAGAGCTGTTTATCTGGCTTTTGTCAGCTCACGCAGCGTCCTTGCCGCATACTCCGGAGCGACAGTCACGATCTCAACGTTGCTCAGATATTCCCAGCCGGCATGTCTTCCGATACGAGGCAGTAATTCGAGCATCCATCGATAGTGCGGTGGCTGATCAAGTCGAGGATGTGGCAGAATCAGGTTGAAGGAGAACGCTCCTTCGAGCGCGACTTCCAAAGCGTTAATTGTCTGCTTTAACAGTCCGGC
>CANHVD010000321.1 GCA_947463775.1 Planctomycetaceae bacterium
CGTCAGGCCGTTTATCAGTCGAATGAACCGAGCATCGCGACGATCTCAGATGATGGTCTCATCCAGACGACATCACAGCACGGACTGTTCTCAGTGATGGCTCGATTCGGCGAACAGATCGCGACGTTCCACGCGGCCGTGCCATTTGTCAGTGATCCAAAACAGCTGGAAGCGATCGAAGGCGAACTGCGGGCGATCGAGTCACGTCTCACGAATAACGAAGCCGGGCACTCAAACAACACCAGCAAACTCATTGCGAAGCCGTCTCCCGTCGATCGTCATCTGTTTGCTCAATGGCGAAAACTGGGGATCGTACCTTCATCACCGACGGATGACGCCACATTTCTCCGCCGTGCGTCGGTTGATATCTGTGGGACGTTGCCGACTCGTGACGAGGTCACTGAGTATCTGAATGACACAAGCCCCGACAAGCGTGAGCGACTGATTGATCGGCTTCTGAATCGTCCAGAATACGCCAGTTATTTCACGCTCAAGTGGGCCGATATCCTGCAAAACCGAGGAGCCGGTTACGCAACCAGCAAGCAGCGTGCGGGGACGACTTTGTTTGCTTCATGGATCAGAGATTCTGTCGAATCGAACAAGCCTTATGATCAATTCGTGTCTGAAATCCTGACGGCGACCGGCAGCCAGAATGAGAATCCGCCGGCGATCTGGTATCGCACAGTGCGTAAGTCGCCCGAGTATGTCGAATCCGTCGCACAAGCTTTCCTGGGCGTGCGTGTCCAGTGTGCTCAATGTCATCATCATCCGACAGAACGCTGGAGTCAGTCAGATTACTACGGTCTGGCCGCGGTGTTTTCTCAAGTGGGTCGCAAGGGCGGATTTGCAGATGCCGAAGTGCCCACCGATGAAATTATCTATCTCAAGGAGACGGGAGAAGTTGTTCATCCGCGGACCGGTGAAGTCCTGAAGCCGCAGCCTTTGGGCGGAACACCGTTCGCCATTGGTCTGCAGGATGATCCTCGCGAAAGTCTGGCTCGCTGGATGACACATGCCGACAATCCGTTCTTCGCGCGGACGATGGTGAATCGCTTGTGGGCTCATTTTCTGGGACGAGGAATCGTCCATCCGATTGATGATGCTCGCAGCACAAATCCACCGA
Organism: Planctomycetaceae bacterium; assembly: GCA_947463775.1. GTDB lineage: Bacteria > Planctomycetota > Planctomycetia > Planctomycetales > Planctomycetaceae > SXXK01. The sequence continues at coordinate 1,124 of CANHVD010000321.1, forward strand.
GCAATCCTGAGCTGCTGGACGCGTTGGCGAATGACTTTATCGCCAGCGGCTATGACGTGAAGCACCTGATTCGAACGATCACCAACAGCTATGCTTATCGACTGGACTCTGCTCCTGAGCCAGGCAACGCTGGCGACACGCAGACGTTTGCTCGGTTTTATGCGAGACGACTACCGGCCGAAGTGATTCTGGATGGAATCAGTCAGGTGCTGGAAGTCCCCACTGTCTTCCCCGGCGTTCCAGCGGGAACTCGAGCGATCCAGTTGCCGGATGAAAATGTCGCCGCCCATTTTCTGGATGTGTTTGGTCGGCCTGCTCGCATGTCGGCGTGTGAATGTGAACGCGTTGACGCGCCCGCTTTGACGCAGGCCTTGGAACTTGTGAACTCCGCTGAGATTCAGCGGAAGCTGACGGAAGCCAGTGGTTACGCGCAGCAGCTGGCTGGTCGTGATTTGCCAAATGATGCCGTGGCCGAAGAGATCTTTGTGCGAGTCTTCGCACGGAATCCTCGTCCGGAAGAATTGAAGGCTGCGTCAGAGTATCTGGCCGGTCAGTCTGATCGAGCAGAAGCGTGTCGGTCGCTGTTGTGGTCGTTGTTGGCGACGAATGAGTTTTTGTTTAATCACTAGCTGGACAGCGCCATGTTCACTAGAACCGTTGAGAATACAAGCCCGACGCGCCAGCGAGTGAATGAGTCGCAAAGTGTTCACTCGCTGGCGCTTCGGGCTTGTAAGGGAGCCAAAAATGGCGCTTTCCAGTTATAGTCTGCTCTCGGAGAACACCCAATGTTGAACACGGAAAACCAGACGTTTCGCAATTGTGCCGGGATGACTCGGCGCAGTCTGCTGCAGATTGGAGCGCCAATTCTGGGGCTGGGGCTGTCCGATTTGCTGCAACTCGAATCGCAGGCAGCCGAGCCAACAAAGTCCGGCAATCGCAAATCGCTGATTGTGTTCTGGACTGACGGCGGAATCAGTCAGCAGGACACCTGGGATGTGAAACCCGAAGCGCCTGCTGAGTATCGTGGCATGTATCAGCCGATTGGTACTCGAATCCCCGGTGTTCAGTTGAGCGAAAAAATTCCGTTTCAGGCCGGGGTGATGGATCGACTTTCGATCGTCCGCTCGGTGCATCATGAGAACGGGATTCACGCACCGTCGTCACATTGGATGCAGACTGGATACTTTGGCCCGACGCTGGCACGTAATGCCGCGCAGAAGCCATCGTTTGGTTCGGTGATTTCACGTTCAATCCGATCACGAAAGCCACCGATTCCGGGTTATGTCACCATTCCAAAATCCGAAGCCTTTGGTTATCAGGGAGCGGTCTATCTGGGCAAGGCGTTCAACCCGTTTGAAGTCGGAGCTGACCCGAACGCGCCCGATTTCAAGTTGCCTAACCTGACAATGCCCGCCGGACTGACGTCGCAGACACTGGATTCGCGTCGTTCGCTGCTGAAGACATTCGACACACTCCGACGCGATATCGACGACAGCGGTGTGATGGAAGGACTTGATACATTCAAAAGTCAGGCGCTCGAAATGGTCGTCGGTGATGAAGTCCGAGCCGCCTTTGATCTCAGTGCCGAAGACTCCGCTCTGCGCGACAAGTACGGGCGACATCGATATGGTCAAAGTGCCTTGCTCGCCCGACGACTGGTCGAAGCGGGAGCTCGGTGTGTCAACATCAACACAGGAAACTGGGATCATCACAACGACATTGCGAAGGGACTTGAAGAGCATCTGCCGCCGTTGGATAAAGCGATCGCGGCTTTGGTCGACGACCTGACGACTCGCGGGATGCTGGATGATGTGATTATTTATTGCGTCGGCGAATTTGGACGAACCCCGCGGATGAATGGCCATGCAGGGCGAGATCACTGGGCCGACTGTTTCAGTGTGCTTCTGGCCGGCGGCGGTCTGCGCGGCGGACAAGTTGTTGGAGCCAGTGAGAAGTGGGGCGGCACTGTTCAGGAACGCCCCGTTTCGCCATTGGATTTGCTCGCGACGATTTATCACACGCTCGGTATCCCGCTGGAGACTCATTTTGAAGACGCGAGCGGTCGCCCGATCAGCATTGTTGGCAGTGGCCGTCCGATCGCGGAATTAATCTGACGATGAGACCTGAACGCAAATAGGTGCCATCCACCCGCAAGCCACACCGCTCGAAATTTTGAAGATCGGTATCTCACGCGAAGGCGCGGAGACGCGAAGTGTAGGTCTATCATGGCCGGTTCCTTCGCGTCTTTGCGCCTTCGCGTGAACTTTACTGCTGCCGCTGATTCACGGCGGCGGAGAGGAGTTGGGGCAGATCGTTGATCGATCACTCAACTCGCGATGGTGCAGATCAGAAGATCACGCGAAGGCGCGGAGACGCGAAGAATGGGTTCTCATGGCTGTTTCCTTCGCGTCTTTGCGCCTTCGCGTGAACCTTCCTGCAGCCGTTAATTCACAGCGGCGGAGAGGAGTTGGCGGCTGATTGTTGACTGGTCACTCGACTCGCGAGGGTGAAGATCAGGATATCACGCGAAGGCGCGGAGGCGCGAAGAATGGGGCTCTCATGGCTGGTTCCTTCGCGTCTTTGCGCCTTCGCGTGAACCTTCCTGCAGCCGTTGATTCACAGCCACGGAGAGGAGTTGGGGGCAGATCGGTTTTGCTTTAACCGCACTCGGATGATTCTTATGGAAAGACTGCGGTCGTTCACGCACCGCGGCCTCAAGTGTTGCCCACACTGAATCACTCGCCAACGCCGCCCTTTCGCCAGAATCCGCATGATCTGCAGCCACCTCGGACTATACCGTACGGGATATTGTCTTTCCCTGCTTTGCTCGGCTTGACCGTTCGATCCATACAAAACCCACGCTGCCGTTGCGCGCGGACGGTTGGAACTTCGAACGGGCTACGATGACTCTCAACACCTCGACAACTCGAATTGCCATCGGGCTCGCTTCGCTCACAGTGTCCGCGTTGTTCAGTGCGATGGTGATTGGAGTCATCCCGGACCATCGTAGTGAAACGCTGATGGCCCGCATGCGACTGACGGAAAGCATTGCAGTCCATTTCTCCGCCACATCCGGAAAAGTCGACGCCAACACCACCGGACAAGTTCTGGCCGATCTGATCACTCGCAATTCAGATCTGCAGTCGATCGGTATTCGACAGCCGGATGGAAAGTATCTTGTCGAAGCAGGAGAACACGCCGGTCGCTGGGCGGAAGGGGTTCCGGAAGACAACCTGGACACTCAAATTCAATTCCCGCTCTACACCGGGCCGCAACTGTGGGGAACAATTGAAGCTCGATTTGTCCCGATCAATCCGCCGTGGTTTGCAGGTTATGGTCCCAGCCGGAAGACTCAGGCGATTGTCTTCGTCGGCGTTGTCTGCACGCTGTTGTTTCATCAGTTTCTTCGCAAAGTTCTGAAACAGCTCAACCCAACACAGGCGGTTCCTCGCCGAGTCCATGAAGCGCTTGACGCTCTGGCTGAAGGGTTGTTGATTCTTGATGAGCAGCAAAGAATCGTACTCACGAACTCCGCCTTCACGACAGCGATCGGCCGCACCGGGCAGGCGCTGATTGGGCAGTCGATCAACACCTTCTCCTGGACGTTAAAAGCCGGCACGATCGTACCATGGGACCGCGCATTGATGCAGGGCGAAACAGTCACCGGCGTTCTGATGCGGTGTGCAGAAACGGCGGATCGAACTTTCTCCGTCAGTGCTGTACCAATCCTGGATGAGCACGGGACGACTCGCGGCGTAATGATCAGTTTCGAAGATGTGACCGTACTGGAACGCAACAAGACCGAACTGGTCGGGATGCTGGAACAGCTTCGTGAATCACGCGATGAAATCCAGCAACAGAATCAACAACTGGAGCGGCTCGCGACGACGGATCCATTGACAGGATGCTTGAACCGACGAGCATTCTTTATGAGATTTGAAGCACAGTGGAAACTGGCGGAGAAACATCAGCGCCCGTTGTCCTGCATTTTGGTCGACATCGATCATTTCAAACAGATCAATGACAATCACGGTCACAGCACGGGCGATGAGGTTCTGCGTTCCATCGGGCAACTGCTCACCAATTCCGTCAGCGAGAATGAAGCCGCGTGTCGTTACGGCGGGGAAGAATTCTGCGTGCTACTGCCCGGTGCGGATATTACCGAAGCGGCTCGTCGCGCAGAACAACTTCGAGTAACGATCGAACGCATGACGTTTGAAAAGTTGTCGATTACCGCCAGCTTCGGAGTGTCATGTACCTCAGAAAACGCCTCCGCGCCTCAGTTAATGCTAGACCAGTCTGACGCGAGTTTGTACGCAGCGAAACGAAACGGCCGTAATCAGGTTGTCTGCTTTGATCGGATGCCAACGGAGATCACGGAGCGAGCAAAATCGGACCGGCGGAAGACGTTTGCCCCTCAGCCGGACAAGACTTCTGAAAAGCTGGACGTGATTCCATTCGAGGCAGTTTCTGCGTTGTTGTCCGTGTTATCGTTTCGCGATGCCGCTACGGCCGAGCATAGTCATCGCGTTGCGGATCTCTGTGTTCAAATCGGTGAAAAGCTCCTGTCCAAGGCCGAGTGTTATCGCCTGGAAGTCGCAGCCTTGTTACATGACATCGGCAAGGTCGGTGTGCCTGATGCGATTCTGCGGAAGTCCGGGGAGTTGAATGCTGACGAATGGCAGTTGATGGATCAGCATGAGCAAATGGGAGTTGAGATTGCCCGAAAGGCTTTCGCCTCTCAACAGCTCGCGGAGATCATTCAGAACTATCGAGCGTGGTTCAACGGGTGTTCTCGCAATCCAGCTTTGCCAGCCGGAAATGCCATCCCGATGGAAGCCAGAATTCTGGCCATTGCGGATGCCTGGGACTCCATGACCACCAGTCGCCCCTGGCGTCCGGGCCGTACGTTTGAATCCGCCACCGCAGAACTGAGACGTTGCGCGGGAAGCCAGTTCGATGCGGAGTACGTCGAGCAGTTCTTGATGATTCTTCGGGAATCATCGTCGACAAAACCGGCCACTGAGATATCAGCCGACGCCAAAGCCATCAGCGAAGATCTTGCGGAGATCACCGCTTCGCTGGAAGCTCAGAACTTTGCCCGCATCGCCACTATCACGGATCATCTTCGATCCACCGCCAGCAGGCTCGGAGCGAACAACATCACGACTGAGGCCGATCGGCTTCGCTCCGCCGTGATGTCCGACGCCGACCTGCTCAGCATCCTCCACATCACCCGCGCGTTGACGAAAGAGTGTCAACAATTGCAGCAGGCCACGGCTTCGCCGGTGCAGTGATTTCGACCGTGTGGTGCGAATAGTTTGCCATCCCGCGAAGCGACAGCCTTGGGGCAAACTGACGCAACCGAGGCAGGAATAATGACTCCGTGGCGACGGCAAACGGAATAGCATCAATTGATTGCCCGTTCGCTCGTTTCGCTGCTGCGTTGCTACTATATTCATAGCGGCACTAACAAAACCTGGCAGGGATCCTCACAAAGCTTATTTGACGGCGTATTCGTCTTTGCTCAGGAGCCAGTCCCGGTTTTGTCAGGTGTTCTTAGTCATCATGCGGACAGGCCGTCAGACAATTTACTGTCAACTGCGGTCCCATTTAGAAAATGCTCCAGC
>CANHVD010000322.1 GCA_947463775.1 Planctomycetaceae bacterium
AAGAAGATGGAACGCACGCCCGAAAAAAAGCGGCCGGAACTTTCAGCACCGGAAAAGAACAATCCTCCTCCCGAAGATCAGGGCAAAGAGAAGTCTTCTGATTTAGGAAAACTGAAAGAGGTCGATGACAACGTTTTCGAATCGACGGCTGGGTTGTTGTATGTTCCGGGCGGAGCAGAAGGCCATCGACTCAAACATGTCATGCAGCACGCGAAAGATAACCCGTCGAAGCCGGTTCATGGCGTTTTCGATGGCGATCGCGATGAAATTCTCGCGGTGATCGATGAAGCGTTCATGAAGGCAAAAAAAGGCGGATCAGACGTTCGCAGCGAAAAACAAAATGGCCGTCGCATATTCACCGTGAATCTTCGCAGACGAATTGGTCAGGTCGGCGGCGGCGAGGGAGAACGTCAAGGCCATCCGGATTGTCGTTTTGTGAGGATTGTTCTGGAAAATGAAAACGAAGTGATCAGCGCTTATCCTTCGAAATCGTTTTGATCGCCCGCTGGTTGTGGCGACTCCCAACGCCTAAACTACACTGGCGTGGACTGAAGGCTTACTCTGTGAGAAGTGAGGCAGTAACGGATTGTTGATTGAATCGTTTAACGGTAAGCCGCAGGCGTCTTCGCCCGATTTCGCCTACGCCTGCGGCTCACCGTTAAACGAAAACGCTCAAAACGCCACCAAAGGTCCACGCGATCGCGTCAAACGGCTGAGAGTCGCTATGGAAATCAAGGATGTCGCTGGAAAGTAACAGGATGAAGATGGAGACACAGGAGCATCCCTACGGCAAGGCCGTGGCAACGCTTATCGAAGAATTTGGACATTTGCCCGGAATCGGCCGTAAGTCGGCTGAACGGCTGGCTAATCACATTCTCGCGTGTACCGTGGCTGAAGCGAATGCACTGGCGGATGCTATTCGGAATGTGAAGACCAGCGTCAAACGATGCAGCATGTGCTTCAATCTGACGGAGGACACGCTGTGTCGCATCTGCCGGGATCCTCGCCGGGATCAGCATGTGGTTTGCGTGGTTGAGCAGCCGAAAGACGTGGTCGCTCTGGAATCATCCGGTGCCTTTTCCGGTCTTTATCACGTGCTTGGCGGCCGAATTGCGCCTTTGGAAGGCGTTGGCCCGGAGGATCTGACGATTCACCAATTGGTGCATCGCATTCGGAAACAAGGGATCACGGAACTGGTGATGGCGACAAATCCGACTCTGGAAGGGGACGGCACGGCTCTGTATATCACCAATCTTCTGCAAAATGACAAAGTCCGAATTACCAGACTGGCTCGTGGAATTGCTTCGGGAAGTGTGCTGGAATTTGCGAATCGTGAGATGCTGGCGGATGCTTTGAGAGGCCGTCAACAGTTCTGACTGGTGTACAGCCACTGTCGCGTGTAGCGATTTTTCTGGTATCAGCTTCGACAATGTGAGGCATGGCGGGCAATCCCGTCGACTTAGACGGACGTAATAGAGTAGATTTCAGTAGGTCAGCTCCCACAAATTGTAATTTTGGTGTGTTTCGGTCCAAATCATGCATCTGAACATTTCCCAGCAGATGAAGATGAGCCAGCAGATGAAGCTGGCTCCGCGGATGATCCAGTCAATGGAGATTCTGCAGCTGAACATGATGGCACTGAACGAACGTATCGAGCAGGAGCTGGTTGAGAACGTCACGCTCGAACGAGTCGAGAAGGAGCGGGACACTCCGGTTGCCGAACCTGATGCTGCTGATTTTTCAGCGCCGGTTGACGACCGTGAAGCCAGAGAATTGCGGAAGGATGTCGAAAACCGCGAACTGGTTGCTGGGAACGAAAAGAACAACGAGTCTGATTTCGAGCGATTACTGGAGATCTCTTCGGAGTGGCCCGAAGACAACGTCGGCTTCGGCGGCTTACAGCGTTCGTCGAACCAAATCAGCGACGACATGGACCGCCAGCACGACGTCATGTCCAACATGACAGCTCGTCCGCAGTCACTTCACGAATATCTGCTGGAACAATTTTCGTTTTTCAGCATCGATCCTGTGCAGCGACAGTTTGGCGAATATCTGATTCAGCACCTGGATCACAACGGCCGACTGCAGAGCATGTTGCCCGAGATTGCTCAGCAGTTTAATCGCCTGTACGAGCATCAGTTGACCAACGAACAAGCCGACGAAGTGCTGAAGATGATTCAGCATCTCGATCCGCCCGGCGTCGGCGCGAGAGATCATCGCGAGATGCTGTTGTTGCAGGTCGATGAACATCTGCCGTTTCATGAAGTGGTCGAGACACTGATTCGCGACCACCTGGAAGACGTGGCGTTTAATCGATTGCCATTGATTCAGAAGGCGACCGGGTATTCTCTGGATCTGATCAAAGTCGGCATCGAACAAATGCAGACTCTGAATCCGTATCCAGGACGTGGCTTTGAACAGCGTCCGGTTCAGCGAGTCACCCCGGATCTTGCCCTGGAGCAAGATGATACTGGCCGGTACGTCGTGCGACTGCTTGATGAATACGTACCGGAACTCCGCATCAGTCCACGTTATGCCAAAATGCTGAAAGAGAATCCAACGCCGGAAACTCGGGACTGGATTCGTCGCAAGATTGAGTCTGCTCGGTGGCTCATCGAATCCATCGAACAGCGTTACAATACTCTTCGCAAAGTGGCTCAGGAGATCATTGATCACCAGCACGAGTTTCTGGACAAAGGTCCGGAGTTCATTCAGCCGCTGAAGATGCAGCAGATTGCCGATCGCGTCGGGGTCCACGTAACAACCGTGTCGCGAGCTGTTGACGAAAAATGGATCCAGACGGCTCGCGGATTGTTTCCGCTGAAGCGTTTCTTTGGCGGGGGAACTCAGTCGTCCACAGGCGAAGATGTGGCGTGGGACACGATCCGCATCAAGCTGCAGGAATTGATCGACAAAGAAGACAAGAAGGATCCTCTGAGCGACGACGCCCTTGTCGATTCTTTGGCCGCCCAGGGAATTACTCTGGCCCGCCGCACGATCACAAAGTACCGCAAGCAGATGCAGATCCCCAGCTCCCGCCAGCGGCGTGAGTATTAGTGCATTGCCAAACCCTGACATGCAGGTTGGACATTCTTGTCCGACTGCGTTTTCTTAGCCAAGAATGCCAATCCTGCTCGAGGCTTGAGTCTTAACGCAGCAATCGTGACCTGAATGTTTTGCAGGTTCGTAGGCTGAACCTGCGCTAACAGAGCACTTGGTGTGATTCAGAGCGATCAGCCGCGACTGTTGTTATCTCGACGTCGTATGCAGCAGATCCCCAGAACAGCCACCGACAGCAGGCTGACTATCGCCCCCCATTGAAATGACTGCGGCCGGTAACGCCATCGGATCACGTGCTTGCCTGCGGGAACACTCACGCTGCGACTGATTCCGGACGATTGCAAAGCTTCTGCCCGATTGCCGTCGACGGCAACCTCCCAGCCGGGAAACATCAGCTCGACCAAATGCACCTCCGCTGCGTCACGGACATCGACTTCAAACTCAACATCGCCCGAGCTGCGACGCAGAAAATGCAACTGAGTTAAAGCGGAGGTTGGTTCGACAGCCACGCGTCCGGCAGCGTTCTTCAATCGATACAAGAAGCAATCGGCAGTTCCTCGCCCCCAAACGCGATTGAGAAATGCATCGGGGCCGGAGCCGAGCAACTCACACTCTTCCGAAAGATTCTGCACCGGTTCCGTCGTCAGCACATGAGTCACCGCAAGTAACTTCAATCGCTGCAATTGTTCGGGGGCCGGGAAAACAGAGTCCGCAGACTTCGGTTGTGTATCGACCGCAAGTTCCTTTGAGAAGTACTCAGCTGGTCCCAAGCCCAAATACTGAGGCACACTGCTTACGCCAAACAAGTTGCCGATGTTCGGCCCGCCTGACAGAAGCCGCACAGGCGATTTTGAATCTTCGTCCTGCAGCGTCTTTGCCAGCCAGCTTTCGTTAAGACCTCTCAAGGGCGGATACTCAACCACCTGAGCATCACAAACGGGGTACTCGGCTGACTTCAACAGGTCGGGCAATGTGATCACACCGATCAACGTCGTGAGTACGATCCTGACTGTTGAACTACGTCGCCGCAAAAGCCCGTCGAGCCCTAGTCCAGCGATGATCGCAAAGCCCAAAGTCGTGATGATCGTGTAACGTCCAGGTCCGATGAAAAATCCAAAACCGGGCAGGTGTCGAAAGATCGGCACGAACCAACCAAACGCATACAGAATTCCAGCCACGGCCAGAATTCCCCACGCCTTCCAGTTCGTCGTTCGCACAAACTTTCGCACGGGAGTACTCAACAAGGACATCATCAGCAATAGCGGAATTAGTCCCACATACAAATGGGCTTCGACAGGGTTCGTATCTCCCGCGCTGAGCAGAAACGGATGTTTAAGACTTTCGCGGGACGCTGCCATTTCCGGCGTATGCCAGTACCACCATGACGCGACAAGCTGAGTCAGATACATGGGTGGCATGTGACCATCGGACGGGTTGAACACCGCATGACTTCCATCGCGCTGGCTCAACTGTCTCAGCTCATATGTTGGCACAAGCTGCACGGCAGCGAGAGTCACAGCAACCCCGATTGCAGCAACCACGCCGGCGGCAGCACGCCATCGATTCAGAATCATCGTCGGGACGAATCCCACTGGAGGTGACTCAGCACCCAATCCAGTTGCCACATAAGCAATGCTTTGCCGAGGACGACTGAGAAACGCAAATCCCAGACACGTCAATTGAGTAATGAACGCCAGGGTAAAATGGCCCGCGAGAAGGTGTGTGGCAAGGCCAAGAGAAAGGCAGGCAAATCGTCGACGGTTTGGCTTTTGCAGAAACCGCTCGGTCATCCACAGGCAGAACGGAAACCAGACGCCGCCGATGATACTCCACTCGAGAGAGACTCGGACGGGAAACCAGCCATACACAAAAACCATCGCGGCCAACAACGCAGACGTAGCACTCAGTTGTTGACTACGACAGAATCGCCAGGCAAAAACAAACGCAGCCGCATAGTGCAGCAGGATGCTGGCATGATACGCCGAATGAATATCCAGCAGGCGATAAAGAACCTGATTGGTCGGATAGAAGACACCAGCCTGACTTTCAGCCAACAGTGGATATCCCAGCGAAGTGCGGTTATGCCACAACGGGATTTCCCCGCGAGCAAACGCTTCGGCCAGCACTTGCTTCTGAGGAAAAAAGTAGGGGTACGTGTCGCCACCGACGAGTCCGCCCCCCGCAAGAAATCCTCTCCAGACGTACAGCGAAAGCCCGCAGCCGATCACCAAAGCAACCAGCCATTCGCGCCACGACGTTTCGTGGCAATTCGCTGTGGCCGGTCGACTCATGTCACGTCCGCATCAAAGACGCGAACTTTTTCCCAGCTCTCTTTGTGATCCGCAATAAACTTCAAATGATCCGGAGCCGTCTGATAAATATCATGCGACGCGCGAGAGTCAAAGACGACGTTCAGACACACATGAAAGGCATGGTCGTTGACCGGGCGAGCATACTCTTTGGCGAGCGTACCAGCACCAAAGTAGACAACCCCTGGGTGGTCTTTCAGATATTTATGGCAGGCGTCCAATAATGTCTGAATTGCTGCGTCTGAGGAATCCTTCAGAGTAAAAAACACGACGTGGGACAATCGCTTCTCGGACATGAGCCGTTTTCGATCCTTGTTGAATTTGGAAACCAGTAAAAGGGGTACGTGCTGCCGCAGTCTAATGTTCCGTCCGGCCGCGGAAAAGGCGGCAAGATGTCATAGTCGAACTGCCATTCGAACATTGCTCGTCGCTCAGTTTCCTGCAGATATGCTATTCGGGTATGGCGAAGCTCAGATGCATTTCGGCATGGCGCAACTGCATCAAGAGCCATTCCTCATGAGTCATCCTTCCAAAAGCCGGATGATCAGCCTCCATGCGTTCCCTCTCCGCTCGAGCAAATGCGACCCTCAGGGCATCCAGCGACTGCTGCGATGAACTTCCGGAAGGGAACGCAACGTGGACAGCCTCCGCCGGAAGTTTAATCCCGGGGCTTAGTTTCTTTCCGTAGACAACGCTCCGCTTGATCAACGGCCCAATGAAACGAATCAGGAACGGGGCTTTCGTAACGACGCCATCGATTGAGGAATTCATCGTCATTGCCAGATGGTTAATCAGTTCTGGCAGGGCCCAGTTCCCCAGCATCCGACAGTTCTGAGCAGCCACCAGTCGTTCAACATCCGACACGACGTCATCGAAAGTCTCAAATTTTAACTGTCGACGCCCTTTAACAGTTCGTGGATTCACAGCCATCGCTGAGCCTCAATGGTTGGAGAATTCGGAAACAGCCAGCACCAGTGAATGCATTAATGGGTATCCGATAGCCGCTAAGCGAATCGAATTGCCATGATTGAAGAACTGGAGAATTGAACAATGGAGCTCACGGGCAGGAAAGTATTTGCTCGCAAATTCATTACCGAGGCCGCGAATATCGACCACACACAATCGTGATCATCACACTACACCTAGTGCACTACAACAAGGCAATTCGTAACATGATAGACACTTTACTAGACATTCTTTGTTAAAAATGTTGACAGCTGTTCCTATAGCCGATAAAGACTTCAATTGGCTTCGCTGTAAGTTTTCCCAGTCGTTGCCGTTCTCCTTTCTTTCTTCTCTGGAAACGTTTTTGGAGTTTGACATGTTGCCTTTACGTAAACGAAGCGGGTTCACGCTGATTGAACTGCTGGTGGTCA
>CANHVD010000323.1 GCA_947463775.1 Planctomycetaceae bacterium
ACAGAAGTTCGTTTTCGATCGTCTCGCAAGCCCTGTATGCAGTGTCGCGCAGCGGATGATTCTGTGGCAATTCGGAAGGAGTATCGACGAGCGACAGGTCAATGTAGACCTTGACCCGAGACCCTTCCGCTATCGCCAACGCCTCGCGGGGTTCCTGAACTACTTGGTCGTGTTCGAAATGTGGAACCAGGAATCGACGCAGCCGCGATCCCTTAAGAGACTGCACTGTATCAGGTGGCTGCACAGTCGACAGCTGCAGACTGCTCAGAGCCTTTGAAACTCTGGTCGTGTCGGCATCGCCGTTCGGCCTGAGTTCGCTCTGGTGACTCTTTGACAGGCTTGCAGACTGGATGTACTGCAGAGCTCCGCGGCTTTGGGAACCGTAGCTCGCGGAGGTCGACCAATGTCCGCCGGGTTGGGAGCTGATCCTCAGGGAATGAGCAGCCCCGGAGGTATCGAGACTGCCCACGATGATCAGCGAATTCGGAGGCACCTGAAAACGGATGGCAGAATCCGGGTTCATCGGAAGTCGAATGATCGCCTCTTGATCTCGATCACGGTCGCTCTGAAGTTGCCGAGCGATGGGACTGACCGGGCCGTTCTCGTCCCGGGATCTCCGCCGAGCTTCAGAGCCTCCATCGGTTCTTCGCTCGAGGACCGAAACCGCCAAAGCGGCCAGCATGACCGCCAGAAGCGAAGGTAAAAAGCCGGAATGCCGCACCATTGAAGGTCCCCACCCCACGCGGCATCCGGCTCAAGTTCCAATTGTATTCGTATGACCTTTGCCGCCCCCAGGGACAGTATCGGCGTTACAATCCTAAAAATTGATACGTTCTGATCGCGTTTTCGGGCCGGCACGGCGCGGGGAGAATCCAGAAAGTTGCGAACTCGATCGGCCGCGATGGCTGGGGGGAATGCAAAAACAGCCGCAAAATCAGAATTCTTTGCCAGCGGAGTTTGCGGAGTTGACCACCTCGCACGACCAATTGTGTCGAGTTTTGCCCTGCCTCTTTGTTCTGCCTGTTTTTACCGGGAATTCCTTTCCTGCTCATCCGAGAACGACTGTAGACTACTTCGCGCACTGCGCTCAGTTTGGTGAGCGTTGTGCGAGTCATTGTCCATCGGACGGTCTGCTACTGCGGAACCTCAGGGGAATTCTCATGCGGCATTTGGCGGGTTCGTTGTGTTCACTGGGTCTGGGCGTTTCGGCATTTTGCCACGCCGTAATGGCTGATACGAAGACGGAGCAGCAGGCTCCCGACGCGGTTGTGTTTCGGACACCAGCCGTCGCGGGGCAGCAGCACTTCGCAGTCGCAATTCGCTCCTCGGCGGTCCCGGCAGAAATTCGTCGCCACGTGATCTTGATTGACACGTCCGCCAGCCAAACCGGCCGCTTTCGAGATGGCAGCATTGAATTGCTGACTGCTCTGATTGAGCGTCTGCCTGCTGGGCATCAGGTCAAAGTTGCCGCCGTTGATACAACATTCGAACCACTGACAGAAGGCTTTCAGCTGACGGGTTCAGCGGACCTGAAGCAGTCTGTGAAATCGCTTGCCTCCCGAACTCCAATGGGGGCAACCGACCTGACATCCGGGCTGCGAGCAGCATTTGCCGAGAACACATCTGAACCGATGTCGGTGCTCTACATCGGTGATGGAATGAGTGCGGCTGATCAACTGTCAGTGAAGAATCTTGATTCACTTGTTGATGAGCTTCTTCAGCACAGTATCTCGTTCCACGCATTGCTGCTGGGACCAAACGTCGATACTCAACTTCCGGGCATTCTGGCTAATCAGACCGGTGGAACTTTTGAGCAGCCTGTCGCATTGGATGCCGTTGCTTCGGCGGAGCGATTGGCAACTCAGATGTCAGCGGCTCCAGTGTTCGTAAAGGACGTGGAAGTTTCCGGAAGCGGACTTAAGCTGGCCGCCGGGGACAGCGTTGCTCTGAGAGCGGATCGACACACCGTTCTTTTCGGACAGGGATCTCCATCAGGAAGTCTCACACTGTCCGGTCACTCTGCCGACGGCAGTGAACTGGTTTGGAAATCTGCCCCCGGCGCAGTGAAAGAGGCGGGAGAAGAAGTTCGAGTTCTCTTCACGCGAGCTGCTGAATCCGACGGTTTGATTTCGGCGGTTGTGGGTCTCGAAGGACTGGCAAGTACTTCTCAGCAGTTCCAACTGACGATTACAGATTCGATCACAGCGGCTGAGCGATTCCAGAAGGCCGGTCAGAAAGAAACGGCCCTGGCCATCGTACGAAATGCTCTTTTGCTGGATTCAGGCAACCCAACTCTGACAGGGCTGGCTGCGGCATTGCAGGACGGCGAAGCAACCGTCGAATCGCCTGTTGCTCCGGTTCCAGCCGATGAAGGGACCGAGCCATTGGTCGATTCCGGCAATGACAAGCTGGGACCTCCAAGTGCGGCGGAAGGCGACGCGCTTTCCCGAGCTGCTGCGGACAGAGAAATCGCGACACAGCTGTTGGTGCAGTCCGTCAAAGCCGCTATTGACGAGGCGAATCGAGTGTCGGCCGAACAGCCCGAATACGCATTGACGCTTCTGAAGGATATGCTGGAAACGATTCGCAGTGCGGATGTGGCTCCGGAAAAGCGAAACGAACTTGATCGTCGTGTTGTTGACGCTTATTCATCTGTGAACTCAACTCGTCAGACAAATCAGATTCGTCAGCGAGACAAATCTGAACAGCTCGCCAACCGCGAAGCCATGGACCGCTTGCTGCAGGAAGCTCAGATTGAAGAGCAACGTCTGCAAACCCTGATTTCACAGGTCCGCGGACTTCTGGACCGTGCTCGTCATGGTGATATTCCAGCGTACGAAGAAGCGGAGATCGCAGCTCGCACAGCGTTGGATATGGAGCCGGGCAACGGTACTGCATCTGCTGCTGTGGTGATGTCTGAGGCCTCTGGCCAACTTAGCAAAGCGTATGAACTGGTTAATCTGCGAGCAGACCGCTTCCTTGAAGTGCTGTATCAGGTCGAATTGTCGCACGTTCCGTTTCCGGATGAACCACCAATTCAGTACCCACCAGCGGACGTCTGGCGTCTTTTGACTCGAAGTCGTGAGAAACATCAGTCGGTGTCATTGCGGTCAGAAAGGCCGGTTGAACTTTGGCTCGAGCAAATGTTGGACATGCCTGTCGATCTTGAACATCCAGCCAACACTCCGCTGGAAGACATCATGACAGACATTGAGAACTACTTCACTGAGCTGGGCCCGTACACAATGCGGATCATGCTTGATGAGACAGATCCGGATATTGGCACAGACCCATTGTTCCTGACAACAACGGAAGTGCCCAGCGATATTGACCTGAAGGGAATTTCACTGCGAAATGCTCTGAAGCTGATCTTTGCGAAGGTGAAGGATCAGGATCCAGGTCTGACGATCATGATCAAGAATGAAGTCATGCTGGTCACGACCACAGATACGGCAAACTCCGAAGAGAACCTGATTACTCGAATCTACGACGTTGCTGACCTCGTCGTCATCACTCAGCCAATGGGCGGTGGCATGGGCGGCATGGGCGGCGGCATGGGTGGAGGAATGGGCGGAGGTATGGGTGGCATGGGCGGAGGCATGGGCGGTATGGGTGGAGGCATGGGCGGCGGCCAGTTTGGCGGCGGCGGATTCATGAGCCTTCCTCCTGAGCCTGCTGCTCAAGCAAAAGACGGTATCAAGCTGAATAACGGCTCGCTCAAAAAAAAACCGGTGAAGTAATTCCTCGGAGTGAATCCGGGAAACTTCGGCAATCTACAACGGACATGTTGGCACCTGAACAGGGTGTCGACATGTCCGTTTTGCGTTCCCAATTGCTCCCCCATGATGCCGCGGAATACGTCTTCTGTGTCGCAACTCCTCAGCAGGCTGAGCGAGCGTCTGGTTCAAAGAGCCAACAGAAAACTGAGGATAAGGCTGCTGAGAAGGAAGCAAAGCCTGAAGCTGGAGCATCGATCGCGCGTCGAATCATCGCTCAGCCTGACGTGATCAAAGCGTGGGATCAGGTTCTGTCCCAGGAGTCCCTGACCAACAATCAGATCGCCGACGCTGTGGCCTGGCTACATGACAAGAAGCATTACGAGGCGGCCGTTGAGGGATTGCAAAGCGCGATTCGGAATGATCGATCGGCTCCGTGGATTTACGATGTGCTGGCTCTGGAGATGAAGCTGGCGGGCCGCTCCAGTAAAGATATCGCGCGGGTGTTGGAGTCTCGGATCGACTTCAGCACATCCGATGTGCAGCAGATGCTGATCACCGCTGCTCTGCTTTCACGATTTGAAGCGTGGAATGAAGCCATCGCAATCTGCCGTGAGGCGACGGAACTCAATCCCGAGGTTCCTCAGGTGTGGCTGCTTGGCAGAAGCATCGCCGACAAATCGAAGCAGGTTGATGCACAGGTCTTTTTTCGTTGCGGCATCCTGACTTACGACTGGGGTACCGACTTTGAGTCACATCATGAAGAGGCTCGCAAAGTCGTCAACGAACTTTGTCAGGACCTTGAAAAGCAGGGCCAGAAAGAACAGGCCACAACTTTCCGTAAGCAATTAGCGGACGCGAATACCAGAGATCTTTCGGTCAACCTGATGTGGGTCGGGGACGCGGATCTTGATCTGGCCGTTGTTGAGCCCGGCGGTGAAAAATGCAGCCGCAAACAGAAGTTGACAATGAATCGTGGTCGCCTTGTGCGTGAAGATAGTCCGGGCGATTCCGCGACTGCCAAACACATGGAAACTTATGTTTGCCAGACAGCGCCGTCCGGTGAGTATGAGTTGCGAGTTCAGTTTGTCCTGGGCAAAGCCGTTTCCGGCACCGCTGTCCTGGAGATTATTCAGCACGCCGGAACACCTGCCGAGAAACGCACGGCAAAAACCGTGGCTCTCGGGAAAGAAGATGCCGTTGTGAAAGTCACGTTGGATGGCGGGCGGAAAACGCCGTAGCAGCTTCGACTGACTTTTGTACCCGGAGAAACTCTGCGCGGATGTTCAGGCCGACAACAACTGATGTCAGGTTCCATTGCGTTAATAAGGTCAGACCATCCTGGTCCTGATAAAACAGCGGCCCGCTGCAAGGCCAAGCCCAGAAATCCCGGCGAGCGCACCGTCCGTGCCGCGTTCCAGAAGTAAGCAGTTTTGAGGCAAAAAAATGACTGGGGAAAAAAATGACTGGCCATCTTTTCGCCCAGTCATTTTTCTGCCCATAACGCTTTCGTAAGATGGTCAACCTTAGCCCTGCAGCGGGGCGTTGTGATAAAAAGGGACCGAAAGATTTGCCGACCGAAAAATTACGGCCATAGAACTGCCGTTAAGCTTCCTTTTTCGGTCAGTCAATTTTTCGGTCGACTGCTTTTAGTGGCAGGAGAAAGAACAGCTTTCCGGCTTACGCTCGCAGACTCGCCGACAGCCCCGATTCGCAGGCCGTGATGATGGACTTCACTGCGGAGTCCACTTCATCTGTCGTCAGTGTTCGATCCGATGCCATAAACCGACACGTAATCAAATACGACTTGCGATCGGCTGCAATCTGCTTTCCTCGATACTGCCCGCCAAACGATGTGCCAAGCAACAATTCTCCTGCGGCCTGAGAAACGGTCGATGCCAACTGAGCCCAGCTGACGGATTCGGGCAGCACGAAATTCAGATCTCGTGAAACTGATGGGAACCGAGGCAGCGGGGTGTAGCTTCGCGAAGGCTCAAACAGTTCTTCAATCAGCGGCAATCGCAGTTCGGCGATCGTCACGGCGTCCTGAAGATCCGATCGATCCAGAACATCGCGGCTGAGTTCTCCGATCCAGCCCCAGACTTCGCCGTTCAAAGACACCGAGGCGCCGCGGCCGGCGGTGAATTCGGGATTTTCCACTGGAGCTGTGGTGATCACCGAGTGAGGTGCCAATTTTTGAGCCAGTGCTTCTACGGCACCAAGCAGGATCGCAAACGGTCGCCCGGAGACGATTCCGACCGTCAATGGCTCGGCGACGTTTTCAGGCTTGCCCTGTCCGGCTGACAGATAGACTCGTGCGACTTCAAACAGTTCCGCATTCGCGGTGCCGTGGCGTTCGTTCTGACGTCGACACTGCAGCAGGCTGGGGATCAGGCTTTGACGCAACTGGTTCTCATGACTGCGGCTGGAGTGATTGACTGCCACCGCCGGAATATCACCCAGTGGCTGAAACAGCTTCCGCTGGTCTTCGCTGACGAATGACAATGTTAGCGCTTCGGAGAATCCGCAGGAAACCAGTTGATTGCGTACGGAATCCAGCACGCGTTCGCGACGAGTTCTCGCGGTGGAGACCACCGGCAGAGTCGCATCGGTCGGGATATGTTCATAACCATGAATGCGCGCGACTTCTTCAATCAGATCGCATTCACGCAGCAAATCAGGTCGCCAGCTTGGTGGTTCCACGGTGACCGTTGACTCATCGCGAGCGACCAGTCGCAGGCCAAGATTCTCCAGAATCCGTACGCTGGTGTCATGGGGAATCTGAATGCCCAGCAAGCGTGAGATTTGAGCAAATCGCAGGCTGATGTGTTCGCGAGATTGCGGCGGAGCCTGACCGGCCACGACCGAACCGCTCAGCAACGTACCACCAGCAACCTGCAGAATCAGTTCGCAGCAGCGGCGAGAAGCCCAGTCCAGTTGCATTCGATCGACTTTGCGTTCGAAGCGGTAGGATGAAGGACTGTGCAATTTCAGGCTGCGGGCCGTGGCGCGAAC
>CANHVD010000324.1 GCA_947463775.1 Planctomycetaceae bacterium
AATTAGCCGGAAGATCCGCATCACTCTACGGTAAACGAGCAACTTCGAGAACTACCGCTTTATTTTCCGCCAAGGCGGCTCAATTCGTAACGAAACGCACCCGACAAGATTGGAAATCGGCACCAGGTCTTGGGATCGAGATTCTTGTCGTCCACATGAAACGACGGAGCATACCGTTCACGTTTCCACTGGTTTCGCGACCACAACGTGAAGAACCGGCGCACCCATTCAGACAGTTGAGCAGCCGTATATCGAGCAGGGCTCTGCCTGGCAGATTCTCGCAGTAGAGTTTCCAAAACTTCGGCCGGACTTAACTTGTCGCGAATCGCCAGACGCTCAATATGATCCAGAACCGGATAAGGCATCAGGTCGCCTTCATCTGTCTGCTCATATTCCGAAGGCCGCAGCTCCGCCGTGGGCTGTTGAGCATTCACATAGTTAAGTGTTGGAACGGCCGCAACACCTGCAGATCCCTCCGTCTCAAACTGCCGCAGCCACTCACGCAGAAACGCCTTGTCGATGCCGGCGACTGGGCTCAATCCGCCAGAGGTATCTCCGTCCATCGTGGCGTATCCGACCGCGGCTTCCGAGCGATTACTGGTGGAAAGCAACAACGCATTTCGAATGTTGGTGAGCAGCCAAACAGATGGCGAACGAGTTCGAGCTTGAATATTCTGCAGAGCAATGTCGTCCGTCTGCCAGGTCAGTTTGCGACCAATGGCCGATTCGATCGCCCCCGTATAGAGCTGAACAATCTGATCAACATCAATCTCAAGAAATGTACCGCCGACACCAGTCGTGACTTTCTCGGCGGCGGTGCGAGTCACATCGGAACTGTTTCGGGTACTTTGATAAACTCCGGCAAACATCAGCTTCATCAGGTCATCGATGCCCTTCGCATCGTTGATGCCTGGGATATACGACAGTTTCGCGCGGAGACCGGAAATCCCGAGTTCAGCCAGTCCCAACTCCGCCATGCTGCGAATCAAAACCGCACAGGCCGACGAATCTGCTCCGCCACTCATGCTGACGACAAATCCAAACGAGCGACTCTTCCGAAGATAGTCGAACAGACCCAACGCGACCGCTTGAGTGAACTCATCGTATCGCGTTGGTGTTGACAGATGCCGTGGCGAGTCAAAATCGCTTTCCACTTCCGCAAATCGACCAGGAATGGTCACGATCCGATCAAAAATATTCTGCGAGACGTCAGCCGTCATGGAGTGAATGCTGGCTCGGCGAGTCCTGCTGAGTTCCACATCGACATCTGCGACAGTGACATCCACATCGGCAAACAGGAATCTTTTTCCGGCGGCGATCAGATCTCCGCACGAGGCAATCAAAGCACCGCCGTCGTAGATTGCTCGCCCCGATTCATTGCCACACTGATTCGAGTAAACATAGCTGACGCCGAAAGAACGTGATCCCTCAAGCACAAAACGTTTGCGGATCTCATGCTTTCCAAACGCAAAGTGACTCGCGCTGGGATTCAGGATAATATCGACACCGCATTCGGCCATGCGATTACCGGGCCGTCCGGCGACCCAGGCATCTTCGCAGATCTCAAAACCAATGCGGACACCATCGCATTCGAACAACAAATCGCCGATCGGCCAACGTTGCCCTTCATGATGATATTCACTGGTCACCTCCGCTGGCCATGGGCGGAACCAGCGAGGCTCATAATGGAGTCCATCGCCAGCCAGATGTTGCTTGGCGACGAATCCGGCAATCTGTCCGTGCGACAAGACACAGGCCGTATTATAAACGCCATTGGTGATAAACAACGGCAGACCCACCGAGACGATCATGCCCTCGGTTTCCGGAGCAATCTTCTCCAGCATGTCCCAGGCTGTTTGCCAGACGTGCGGGGCAAGAAACATGTCTTCGCAGCCATAACCGGTGATGCACAACTCGGGAAGGCACAGCACATGAACCTGCTGCTCGCGAGCCGTACGGATAGCTTCGAGGATTCTTTGAGTATTCCCGTCCCAGTCCAGCGGCGTTTGGTTAAGAATCCCCGCGCCCAGTCGAATTCGCTTCATGTCATCTTCCGGTGATTATTCTATGCGCGGCCACGATTGAGGCTCACTTCTTAAAGGTATCCCGCGAACACCCGGCCTCAATTCACACCATGCGGAGAATAAATTGCTCTGTTTTACAGGGTTTATGGTAGCGAATTCCGCGACGTGATCGTCACATTTTTTTCAGGTTTGGTCTATCCGCCGTTGCGGGCAATTTGTTTCCCAGCCAAATTGCGGCAGCATTCTGTAGGAAATTGCATCCATCTCGCTCCACGAGATGTTCGTTTCCCGGCGCGGGGCATAAGGAATACGTTGGTATACGTTATCCTGTCGCCTGCCCAACGACTCGTTCAGCAAAGTGATACTGCTCATGTTTCCCCGCCGAATCTGGAACGCCCTGATCATGATCGTGGTGTGCGTCGTGCTGACACTCATCGCCGGATTCAGTTCGTTCTCGATCCGCGACTGGCAATTCTGGATATGCCTGATCGCATCCATAAGCGGGGCGGTCGGTCTTGTTGGGTTGTGGCCCAGAACAAATGAAGCCGATCCGGAAGTGGCCCTGCTGAGATCCCGATTGTCTGAAGATCAAACTCGGCAACAGCAACAGACAGAAACCTTCGAGAAAGCACGAGCGTTGCTGCTGTCAGAACTGGAGATGAGAACTCAACGGCTGGACGAGCGTGAACGAGATCTCGTAGCCCGATTCTCCCGCTTCCATGAGTTTCTGGAGTATCCTGCAGAAGACCTGCATGCGTCCAAAGTCACCGGTGAACTTCAGAAGCTTAGTGACCAGGATCGTCAGGTTCACAAACTTCTGGAAGCCGAAGCGGAGCGTGTCTACGAAAAGATCCGTCGCAACGGCTACACGGTCGAAGGTCGAGTCGATGCACTGGCGATTCGTGATGATGCTCTGGATCTGATCAAACGAGTGGCTCGAATTTATAAGCCGGAGTGCGAGTATCCTCTGCTTGAAACCAGTTTCGAACAATTAGCCCGCGCGGCCAGCCGAATTTGTCTGCATACACTTGTGCTGCTGGAACAATTGCCGGTGAATGTTCAGCAGTACAACATCAACACATTATATGGGTACATTCGCAAAGCCGTTGTTGGCTACGGCGTGTACCAGAAGGCGACTCCGTGGCTCAGCTACCTGAGTCGCGGTATCTACGCAGGTCGTATGGTGGCGACAACAAATCCCGCGACGCTGGGAGCTTGGTGGCTGGCCACGGAACTCGGCAAACGCGGCGCGGCGATGGTGGTCGAGAATGTTGTGGATCGACAGGCGATCGCCGTATTGCACAACCTTGTGGCGATCGTTGGCGTGGAAGCGGCCGGCATTTATGGGACCGGGTTTCGACAACGCGATCCGGCGTGGATGCTGGGTACGGAAGTCGTCGAACTGATTCACTCGTTCCCCGCGTCTGCGGAATGTCTGAAGTTTGGCCTGCAAAAGGTGACGGCACTGCCGATGAGGAGCGAGTACGATCGCATCTATCTGTATCGATGCCTGGCAAGTCATAAATCTCCAGGACTTCAATTGGCAGATTCCGCCATGCTGAGCCGGGATCAGCGTGAAGCCATCGCGAGGTCGCTTGAGCTGTTCTTCACGGAGCATATCCACGGAGCGAGCGAAGCCAACATCAAACGCTGGCGGGAGGGATTCGAACGACGCTTTGATCTGCGGCTCAAGCTTGATACAGAAAAACGAGGAGTCAGCCTTACGAGGCAGCAGCAAGTGGAACAGGCCATTGTTGCGTTGGCTCAGTTTTTGAAGTCAGCGCTGAATTTTGACGAGCCGACTGTTGTGGCAACCTTGAAAACTCTGCGAATATTCACGTCCTTGCCGGATACTCAACGATTGACTGCTCTGCAGGGGCTTTCTTCGAACGTAATAGAGAGTTCTTTCGAACCTCCGGAACTTGATCCCGCTTCAGATGTGACGAAGCTGTTCCTCCAGGATCTGGCCACATGTGCTGCAGCATCAGATCAGCCGGTGGAGCATGTCGAACAACTGGTTCGAGAAACATGGAGCTATTTTCGTCAGACCTCCGCAGAAGCACAGGCCAGCCTTGATGCGGCATGGAAGCAGAAACTTCGCTGGTCATGTCTGGATCAGACGACTGCCGATGATGTGTCTCCGGAGGCGGCGCGGGCGTTTTTCGCTGGCCGCAACGAGGGCGAAAGACTGGTGTTTGCCTACAGCGGTCTGTCGCGGCGAAAAGGCGAGACGCTGCAACCGCTTCCGGGGCATTGGATGTTCGGCGTTGAGGAGACCGCAAAGAAATCTCGACGAGCATTCGCGACGTCGGTCAACACAACTGAGGAAGTAGAATGGAACGCGGATGTGCCACTGACGGTTGAGCGAGTCTCCGGCATGCTGCTGGATGATGCTGCGATCCCCAAAGGACGATGGTCGGGGCCTGGTGAATCCGCTTCAGAAGGCGGAGTACTCATCATTTCCGGCAGCCTGCGCGGCGGACGATACCGCAGTTACTTTCGACCGTTACTGGAGTTCGGAAGCTAAAGGCGTCGCGAGAAAACGCAGGCAGTGCCGCTCGTTCTCTCACAACGCCGATTTCAACGCGGCAGACGCAACCATTACAGCGGCGTCATCAGCCATGCGAACATCATCTGGGCGATCTGGTGATAGCCGACGGTGTTGGGATGAACTCCGTTGTTATCGGGATAGCCATCGACTGGATCAACATTCAGTTCAGTCGGAACGATGCTGATTTTCGGATCATTCTTCTTCGCGACATATTCCAGTTGACGCTGGACCAGTCGATGCTGAATCGCCTTCCAGCCTTTGCGAGTATAGCGATCTCCATAGTTGGCCTTGAAGGCTTCATCACGGGCATTGGCCGGAGGCGTCAGGCAGAAACCAATTCTTGCCTCAGGAGCAGCTTCTCGAAGCGATGCCAGAACCGCGTCGGCTGACGCGAACGTCTGGTCGATATGAGCATCCATGGCTTTCACGTCATTCGGTGGAGCACCAAAGCAGTCGTTGATGCCCAGCAGCACAATGATCGCATCCGGTTTGTGTCCGGAAAAATGCGTCTCAAAGTACTTGCTGACGCTCAGAGTTGGTTTGCTTTGTTCATCCAGAAATACAAAAGGGCTGCTGCGTTTGCGGTACGTACCGTCCGGTTCAGGTTCGTAATGTGTGGCAAAGCGAGCCCATGTCCAGCCACCGTAGCCTTCGTGAGCAATCCCTTCAGCGACTCCCTCCGGACGGTGAGTTCCCATCAGCTCCACGTTCGTGCCCGAAGCTTTCAGCAGCCGGGCCACCTCGGTCGGATAGGTCGAAGCGTCAGTCAGACTGTCGCCGATGATGAGCAAACGAAACGTTGTCTTGTCTGCGAGATCAGTTTTCGTTTGATTACCGACCGTCAAACTTCGCGGAGTGATGATTCGCAAAGTTGTATCGACGGTGGCGGGAGGATCGATTGGCGTGCCGTTGGCTGATCGAGCAATAATTGTCAGACGATGTTCACCGATGTCGGCCTCCGTTGGAGTTAATGTCCAATGCTCGGCGGTCGCGGTTCCTATTTCACATTGCACTTCGAATCGACAAGTTGCAGCGTCATCCGTCATGGCGACATTGCGAAACCAAAGTCGAAACTCAGTTCCAACGACTAGTGGTATTTCCGCGGGCAACGTAAGTTGCAGAGAATTCACTCCGACGGCCGCGTTCGGCGATTCATCGGATAAGACGTCACAGGTGGAGAAAAGACTTCCGCAAGCGAAACCAAGAAGGAACAATGACCGCAACAGAACATTCATCTTGTGAACTCCAGACCAACGCAATGATCAACAAAGTTTTAGCCGTCAAATAATGGGCCGTCAGTGGGTAACGGAACTGTTGAATGATGAGGATTCATTTCGCGTTTTGCGAACGTCACGACCTGCCGTGCTGGCTTAGCAGAAGAAACAAGTTCAACTGACTTTATGATCGACTTTTACGGAGCCGACAAGGCTGCCGCGATTCCCATTCCGCCGCCGATGCAGAGAGAGGCCAGACAATTCTTTGAGCGTCCCTGAGCAATCTGCCACGCCAGATGAGTCAACAAGCGTGCTCCGGATGCGGCTAGTGGGTGACCAACCGCAATCGCTCCCCCATGACCGTTCAACTGAATCGGGATCCCGGCCAGGATTCCGGTGCTGACATCTGGTTGAGCCAGATTGACGCGAACCTCCAGTTGTCGCAGACAGGCAAGTACCTGCGCAGCGAAGGCTTCGTTGATTTCTATTCGATCGAAGTCCTGCAGACTCTTGCCGAGCTGCCCCAGGAGTTTCCGAATCGCGTGGACAGGCCCAAGCCCCATCCTCTGCGGATCGCAGCCAGTGCTGGTGCCGGCTGTTAACTGGGCCATGGGTTTCCAGCCGTGCTTACGAGCTGCCTCCTCACTGGCCAACAAAAGCATAGCCGCGCCATCGTTGACTCCGGATGCATTTCCCGCCGTGATCGTTCCGGCTGGACCTGTGCCATCTGATTCGAACAGCGGCTTCAGGGCCGCCAACGACTGGCGATTGGCCTCTGGTCGCGGGTGCTCATCCTGCACGCAGTCATCCACCGCAACCAACTCTTCCGCAAACTTACCTTCCACCAGAGCCTTCGAATAAAGACGTTGACTGCGTTCGGCCCATGCGTCCTGCTCACGGCGACTGATCTTCATTTCCTCCGCGATGTCTTCCAC
>CANHVD010000325.1 GCA_947463775.1 Planctomycetaceae bacterium
TCTTGTTGGGTGACGTTTTCGCTCATCAGTGAGACTTTGTGCTTTGGTGTGATTCTTGCCCCGGGAAACCACACAGTTCAATCCTCTCTTTGAGAGGAGATCATCGTTCGTGTTCTGTCGGCGAAGTGCCATGCATGCGGCCCGAACGTCGCTGATGGAGGGAAGGCCTGGGTGACACCTGATTGCTACGTTCGGTATGACAGGATTTGTCCGCAAAAGCGGGAGTTCCGGCAACAGAGCAACAACTGGCGCGAACATCGTTACGGTCTGTTTTTCCGGAGACCTGGATGATCCGATCTGATCGGCATTGGCTCCTGATAATGTCTCGTGTGGCGTGCTAAAGGATTTGACCCGGGAGGTATTGCGTGCCAGTATCCCTTGGGCAGAAATTAGGCCTCAATTGATTGGGTCCAGGAATTGGGTTTCACGGAATAGAGCGGGGTGGGAAGGGAGTTTGGGAAGAAAAACGTAATCTGAAATAGGGTAATGCATAGCCCTTCGCCGTCTGCACCTACTTTTGGGGGAGGAAGGCTGTGTTTCTCCCGCAACCCAGTAACGGAGTTTTGAGCCCAGTTTTTTCCCGATGGATTATTTGCTGTTGTTCGTCTCACCAGGCTGTTTGCTGCCGGGAACTCAATTATGGAAATCTGCTGGAGCCTCTGAGAAGCAGTCTTTTGTTGATGATTGAACAAGGAGTGGTGTCGAAAAGGTGTCTGGAACCAATGGTGTAAGGCAATTTCCCAGCAGCTTTGGGGATTGGTTCCGGACCTGTTTTTTAACCGTTACTGAAAGCTTGGCAGGGCATCATTGTCTCCTTACCGTAGAAGAAACTGAAGCATCATATGGCTTTGGCAGGTTTGCCAAAGTCTGCTGGGAACGTAATGAGTAAGTCGAAGGAATCGCGACAGTGGCTGGAGTCACTGAAATACAAGTGCCACTTCTGCAGAAATGTTCTGCTGAAGGTGCCCCTCTCTGGACTTTGGCTGATCCTCGCGCTGCTCGGGGTTCGCTGTTGGTACTGCCCGCACTGCTTTGAGATGCGAATTCGACCGTGTGGCTGGCTTAGACTCGTTCTGGCTCCGTTCTGGGCGGTGTTTAATATGCTGCGCGGCCGGTAAAGCTAAAGACCCCCGTTCTGATCGAAGACGCCGGTGATGAATCTTCACGAGTAGCCTGATCGTAGTAAGACTGAAACGAGCGGCTTCGGGACAGGCAGACAACGGTTTCAGGGTTCTTCTGGCTGCGTCGAATGTCTGAGGGCTCCTCATAGTCTCGTTCGATCTTGTGAGATTCATTCTGGCTGCACTAGTATCCCCCGCGATTCCGGGGAATGGACTCCAGAAATTGAAGAACTCACGATCTGAATACTGAGTAAATGCCATGACAACTGATGTGCCCGAGGAGCATCTTCTGGGGCAGTTCATTCCGTTGCATTACCACTTCAATATGTTGCGGGATCAGCAGCGTATGGCTCCGTTTCGAGAAGCCATCGATCTCACAGTACCGGACAACGGAGTCGTTCTCGAACTGGGCGGTGGCACTGGCGTGCTGTCGTGGTTTGCGGCCCAGAAAGCACGCGATGTTTACTGCGTTGAACGCAATCCCGCGCTGGCTCGTGCGGCTCAGTCTTTCCTCGCAAACAATTCAAACGGTGATCGAGTCTCAGTAATATTGGCTGACGCGATGCATTACCTGCCGCCAGAACCGGTGGATGTGGTGATCTGCGAGATGCTGCATGTTGGCATGGTGCGTGAGAAGCAACTGCAGGTGTTGCACAGTTTTAAGGAACGATATCGCCAACGATTCGGTCCGTTGATGCCTCGATTCATTCCCGACACATCCGTACTGGCCATTCAGCCAATTCAGCAGGATTTCTGTTTCTCCGGTTATACGGCGAGAGTTCCACTGTTTGAACCGCCAGGTCCTCACATGAAAGACTCCTGGCTGGCCGATCCTTTTTTCTACTCCACGATCGACTACAGCGCTGAGATACCGCTGGCGTTTCAGGTCGCTACGGAGATGACAATTCAGTCGGATGGATTGTTCAACGCGGTCAGTCTGCTCACCAATAATTTTCTGGCGTTTGTGCTGACAGAAAAGCGCGCGGTTACATGGCTGATGAATCAACTTGTCCTGCCAATTCAAAAGCCGTTTGCGGTCCGAGCCGGGGAGACTGTCTCCATTGCATTTGAGTATCAGGCGGGTGGTTCGATTGAAGCATTGCAGGAGTCGCTTGTGGCTCATCCTGAAACACGATCAGCCGCTGTTAGCGATCATATCTACCTGCGACGAGCGGCCTGAGCCATTCTCTGGACGACCGCGTAGAGTTCGTTAATCGCAAAGGGCTTCGCGATCAGCTCGCTCACCCCAATTCGCTCCGCACCAGCGCGGAGTTCTTCATCAATGAATCCGGAGGTCACGGCGACGGGAAAATTTGCACGAATACGACGAATCTCGGACGCCACTTCCAAACCCTGCATGCCGGGCATGTTGTAATCTGTGATCACAACATGAAAAAAATCAGGAGCCTTCTGCAGAGCAGCCAGAGCTTCGCGAGGCTCTGCGAAACACGTAACCTTGTGCCCCTGGCGTTCAAGAAGGCGTTTCACAAGGAGCAACACTGCGTTGTCGTCGTCGAGATAAAGTATTTGCAGGGCGGCCGGAGCATCGGGCTTCTCCTGGGCGACGGCGTTCTCTGCTTCGGCCGTTTGTGATTTGTCGTCGACGAGCACAGCCGGAAGGTAGACTGAAAAGACTGCTCCATGTCCTGGCTGGCTTTCAACTGTAATGACGCCCTCATGGCCCTGCACGATGCCGTGGACCACAGATAATCCCAGTCCGGTCCCTTCACCCACCGGTTTGGTTGTGAAGAAGGGTTCAAAGATTCTCTGCATCGTAGTCGCATCCATCCCGGGACCGTCGTCCTGGACGGTCAGTCGAACCGCTCCGCCGGAGCTTTGCTGAATCTTCCGCAGCCCGACATGCGTGGCGGTGAGGCTTTCATCCAGCACCAATGAGTCCAGAGTGATCGTGATGAAGCCCCTTTCACCTTTCATCGCCTGCATGGCATTTGTCGTGAGGTTAAGCATGACCTGTTCAATCTGAGTCGAATCCGCCATCACCCGCGGTATGTCAGCATCATACCTGACCTGCAGCGATACTCTTGATGGCAGGGTTGCTCGCAGAAGACGTTCGGCCCCCTCAACAACGGGCCCCAGTCGAATCAGCTTGCGATCGGTCGGCTGACGACGACTGAAGGAGAGAATCTGTTGGACAAGATCACGCGCTCTTGATCCGGCATTCTGAATATCGTCCAGGCACCTCTGAGCCACTGCACTGCCATCGCTGAATTCCTGACGAGCAACCTCCACGTTTCCAAGGATCGCTGTCAGAATGTTGTTGAAGTCATGTGCAATGCCGCCTGCCAGGGTTCCGATGGCCTCCATTTTTTGTGACTCACGCAACTGAGCTTCCAGTGAGGCGGTCACTGCCTCAGCACGCTTTTGCTCCGTGATATCCTGGCAGGTACCTTCCAGGCCAATGACTTCACCGGCCGCATCCAAAACAGGCACACCTCGCGCTCGAATCCAGCAGATCTCACCGCCTGTCGGTGAGGCCTTGTACTGATGGTCGAAAGCGGACTTGGTTCCCATCGCGGTTTGCAAGCTGCCAAGAACCCGCTCTCGATCATCAGCGTGAATGGCGGCCATGTAGGAATCAAAGCTGGGCTCAAATTCGCCGGGAACCCTTCCATAAATCCGAAAAAGTTCGTCAGACCAGGTGACTTGATGAGTTCTTGAGTCCCAGTGAAAATTTCCAATCTGGGAGATCGCCTGAGCTTCTCGCAGCCGCCCTTCACTTTCACGCAGTCTGGTTTCAGCCTCGCGACGTTCTGTGATATCCGTCACAACGCCATGCCATAACGTGGAACCATCGGGTTCACGTTCCGGCGCAGAGTTCCCGGCCAGCCAGCGAACAGCTCCATCGCTGCGACGTACTTGAAACTCATGAACCCAGAGCGTAAGTTCTTTTGCAGACTTCTTGA
Organism: Planctomycetaceae bacterium; assembly: GCA_947463775.1. GTDB lineage: Bacteria > Planctomycetota > Planctomycetia > Planctomycetales > Planctomycetaceae > SXXK01. The sequence goes on from CANHVD010000325.1 coordinate 4,046, forward strand.
TAGACTGCCAGAATCCGTTCGGGTCGATTAAGTTGTCTGTTGCTGCCAGGTTCTCCCGAACATCATCCGGATCAACCTCGAACATCTCCCGCATGCCATTGCTGGCATAGGGAAAGCATGCCGTTCCGTCCGGGCGCATCCGGAATTGATAAACAACCCCCGGGATGCGACCTGCAATCTTCTTGAGACGATCAAAGGCCTCGACCTGAGCCGCCTCTGCCCGAACGCGTTCGGTGACATCGCGGAAGCTCCACACTCGTCCTGCCACCACTCCTGAAACCAACTGCGGGCAGGAATATCGTTCGAAGACTCTGCCGTCCAAAAACTCCACAGAGTCAAAACTTACCTCGGTGGGATGCTGATACAGACGTTTCACTTTGGACATGAAGAGATCCGGGTGCCTGAGTTGCTGCTTTACGTACTCAAGCACAACATCGTCAACACCCTCTTCCGCAAGATGATCCGGTATGTTCCACATCCTGCGGAATACATGATTGAAGATTTCAAATTTGCCCTCAGTGCTGACCACCAGGATTCCATCGGTTGTCGATTCCAGCGTCGCTCGCAGCAACGAGACGGAACGATGGATTGCCTCTTCCGAAATCCTGCGATCCGTTATATCCAGATGACACCCCATCATGCGAATCGGACGTCCCGTGTCGTCTCGAACCACATCCGCTCGCGCCAGTATCCAACGCCACGAACCATCTTTGTGAAGAAGCCGGAATTCAATGTCATAGGCCGACCGACGCTCATCAAGAAAGCCCTGAACGGCCGCCATTGTCGCTTCAACGTCATCCGGGTGCAGCCGAGAATTCCACGCTGAATAGTCATTTGGAAATTCGTGGTCGTCGTACCCTAACTGCCGCTTCCACTCCGGCGAAAAATAGACATCGTTGGTCAGAAGGTCCCAGTCCCAAAGTCCCAGATTGGCGGCTTTGATCAGCAGTCTGGTTCTGACCTGGCTGTCGCGCAGAGCCGCTTCGGCCAATTTACGCGTTGTGATGTCGGTAATCGTGCCAACCATACGCACCGGCGCGCCGGAAGAGTCGCGACTAACCACCTGACCTCGATCAAGAAACCAGCGATAATCTCCGGTCTTTGTCTGAAGTCGGACTTCCCCCTGCTTCACTGGCGTACGCCCGCAAAGATGGTCATCCAGCCCCTGCTGCACGGCGTTGACGTCGTCCGGATGAAGGACTTGAAAAAAGAATTCCACGCGTTGCGGAATCTCACCGGGATCATAGCCCAGCAGTCGCGCCCACTGAGGACTGAAGTAAACTGAGCCATTCAGCATATCCCAGTCCCAGATGCCATCACGCGTCGCATCGATCGCATGCTGGAAGCGTTCAATACTCGCTCTTTGTAGTTGTTCGTCTGCCTTTTCTGAAGAAACATCTTTCAGTGTCATCAAGAAACACGGTCGAGTTTCTATGTTGTCCGATCTCTGGATCGTAACCGAAGCCCAGAACTGAGCACCATTGCATCGACTGAACAGCAGTCTTCCTTCCATCACCCCGTCCGAAGTTCGGGCCTTAAGAAGCAGTTGCTCAAACGGGTCGTTTGCGTCATTGATAAATGAGGTCGCAAGCCGTCGGCCAATCAAAGATTCATTCGCCGATCCCAGCAGAACGATTGCTGCGCGATTCGCCTCAAGAATCAGTCCGTCGCGACAAAGCACCACATATCCGATCGGCGCTTTGTCGAATAACTCCCAATACATATTGCTGTTGGTGCCGGAAGGAGCATCAATTCGCGACGTAGTCGCGGCGATCTGCGGGCGAGGATTGAGTTCTGTGAATGACATAGGATCTCCTCGCCGAACTTAAGCTGTCAGGTGCTTTGTCACGGTTCCGGAACTGTGTGTGCGTTGGTTTTCTGGATAATGCCAGTTCTTAAAAGTCCGGCAGGACCAGGCGTTCGTGTTTTATGGTAAACAGAGAATCCAGAGAGCAATGCTTTAGCCGGAGGGGGACTTTCAGCACTTCGTTTCCTCAATCTGATTCTGAACAGATTGTGGGCTCGAAGAGTATTCCGAAAAGGTCCCTTGTGATCTTTGTCTACAAAGGCATTCTGAAGGTGTTTCGGGCTCAAGAGCGGGCTGTTTCAAAAGATCTGTTACTCACAGTTGCCAATCAAATGCCAATCGATGTCTTTACGAATGGCGGATGTGCGCGGAATGTAACAATACTCCGCACCCTCGACAAACGGGAACCCTTCCCCACGGGTTAGTGCCAGTCGAACCCAGATAAGGCCCATTTGCCGAAACATTCTTGTCGAGATCGGCTGGCCTCCGGAGGCGATCTTGGGGGGAAACTGCGAGATCGACGCGCGAGCAACTTCTCCGTTATCGCAGATCAAATATGGCAGAACTTTAAGAGGTCATCCCGTTATTGGCCCGGGCAGCCGGTTCCTTCCTAAGTCGTCCCAGATCTGAGCAGGCTTCGACGGGACTCAGATACCTGCTAAAATGAAGTAAGGAGACGTAGGTTTGTAAAGATGTCGGCTGAACTGTTTGTTGCTTGAGATTTGGCACTTCGTGCTCAATTTCAACGAACCTGACAGTCCACCAAAAGCTCTACAGGCTCGGGAACTTCCCCGGCGTTCTTATTTCCTTTCAGGCAGCAGTGAACATGCACCCCGTTCTTCGACTCAGCGAACATGCCCA
>CANHVD010000326.1 GCA_947463775.1 Planctomycetaceae bacterium
ACCCAGAAATCGCCTTCTCGTACCCCACGTAACGTGCGATGATGAGTCCCCGCGAACTCGATATCGCTGCAGGTGTAGCTGGCAGAGAATTTGAGCTGGTAACAGATCTCGATGGAGCCTTCAGTAAACTTCACCGAAAGTATTTCACACGAATCAATCTGAGCCTTCGAATCGAAGTCCGAGACATCCAGATCAATCACTGGCGCCAGTTCATTAAGCCGACGACAAACGCAGGCCACAGCGTCGTGGGAGTCATTCACGAAGTCCGCCGGAAGTCGAACTACCGCCATGCGGGAACTTCCAGCAACTTTTCCACGACCTTCCGACGACTTCCGGTGGCTTCATAAATCTCCGTCTGCCGGCGCGCTCCACTGCTCATCGGCAACAACGAAACCGATTCCAGTTCCGCCAGACAGTTCAGCTCGATCGCCGTCGGTGTCAGACGTTGTATCATTTCATCCACGATCTGAGGCACCGAACGCTGCTGGAAGTCTTTGGAGCTCACCAAAGACGCATCCGCACCATAGCGAGTCGCTCGCCACTTGTTCTGCTCCACCATCATCGGATGATACTCGGGCAAAAACGTCCCTTCATCAATGTCGTGTGAAATCGTATGCACCAGACACTGAATCAGTGAGGTTAAGGCCAGAACATGGTCAAGGCTCGGAGGCATATCGCACACTCGAACTTCGACCGTTCCAAAGTGATGATGAGGACGAATGTCCCACCAGATTTCCCGGATGGAGTTAATGAAACCTGTCGACATCAGGTGCTTCACCAGCCAGACATACTCACTCCAGTTTCGCATCTGATAAGGCAATCCTGCGGTCGGCAACCCTTCCATAATCTTGGATCTGTTTGACTGCAGACCTGTGCTGCGAGCTTCCCAGAATGGCGAGTTCGCTGACAACGCCAGCAGTAACGGCAGATGGTGCAGCATGCGATCGCAAATCATGACGGCCTTGTCGCCGGAGTCCACGCCAATATGAACATGCAGACCAAAAGTCACCAGTCGACGAACCACATCTTCCATCAACGTCACCAGACGATGGTAACGTTCATGGACCGTGATCTTCTGATTGCGCCACGAAGAAAACGGATGAGTCGCGGCCCACAGCAGACGAATTCCCATCGGATGAATAATGGCTTCCAGATCCGCCAGTTTCTGACGCAGGTCATCCCCCGCTTCTTTCACGGTCCGACAGATCCGTGTGTTGATCTCCACATAGCACTGCATCAGTTCCGGCTTGACGGACTCGCGCATGTGAGGAGGCAGTGCGGTCATCAACTGATCGATGCAACTGGTCAGGCCCAGCTCACGAGAATCGATCAACTGCAGTTCAATCTCCACGCCGATCGTGGGGCTGGCATTGGGTGTAAATCGCATCACCGTCATCAGAACTCTTTCCTGAACAACGACTGCTCTGTGGAGTGTTCGTCCTGCAACAGGGCAAAATCAGCAGAGAAACAGGTATGGGAAAATCGCCGCTTCAGACAGCCGTTCACTCACTCAGGGGCCATCAGCGACAACACCAGCGCGGCCCGTGAAATGATTCGCGCCCCCAGCGATATCGCCCTCTCATCCACATCAAAGATCGGCGAATGCAGCATCGGCCACTCCCCTTCACCGGAGGCACATCCCAGACGAAACTGAGAGCCTCGCACATGGTCCAGGTAAACCGCGAAGTCTTCGCCACCCATACTCGGCTTATCGATGATCGTCAGATTCTGCCCGCCCAAAACCTGGATGGCAGATGCTTCGTAAGCTGACGTGACAGTGACGTCGTTCACGACGGAACCAAGCGGACACAAAAACCGGACGTCAATCGTATTTCCCGTGGCTGCCGCCAAACCGTCGCAAGTTCGTTGAATTGTATCCATGACCGCCTGACGGTTGACTCGATCGGTCGATCTTAGAGTTCCCATGATCTCCACGACATCCGGAATCACGTTTGACGCGGATCCTCCATGAATCGTGCCCATCGTAAACACCGTCGGATACAATGCGTCGGCTCGACGAGGCACCGTTTGGTACAACGTGGATACCAGAGCAGCAGCGGCCGCCAGAGGATCTGTCGTGTGCTGCGGCCGCGCGGCATGTCCTCCTTTGCCTCGAACACTGATTTCGACTTCATCCACCTGAGCCGTCAAAACCCCGTAACGAATTCCAACTTTGCCCACCGGAATCGTAGGGTCTACATGAAGGCCAAGGATTGCGGACACATCTTTCAGTGCGCCGTCTTCGACCATCCAGGCCGCGCCTTCGGCCGTCTCTTCGGCGGCCTGGAAAATAAAACGCAGCCGCGCGGAGGGTACTTCTGACTCCGGCAGCCGTTTTGTCAGATTCGACAACATTTCGGCAACAGCCAAAACAATCGTCGTATGAACATCGTGGCCACAGGCATGGGCCAGGCCCGAACAGGCCGACGCGTACGGTGTCGACTTGCGATCCTGCATTCGTAACGCATCAATGTCGGCACGGACCGCAATCAGCGGAGCATTGGCCGCCGGCGAACCCAAAACCAGATCAGCGATCACGCCCACTCCGCGGTCCGGAACTCTTCCAGAGATCCCCAACTCCTTAAGCCGTGACACGATATGTGCCGTCGTTTCGCGTTCCTGTCCGCTGGGCTCAGGCCTTGTATGCAGCGCACGACGATCCTGGATCCAGTCGGCCTGACGACTTTCGGCCATCCGGTCCAGCAGCAACTCAAACGGAACGATTCGTTCAACATCCGCCGGAGATACTCGCCAACCCATATCGGAAATCTCTCGCATCGTTTCTCCTCAGTGACTGTCCGACGAACTCAAACCGCCAGCCAGGATCATTGTCCCACTGGAACATTGGAGTTCGCTCGGATTTTGATCCGGCGTCAATATCTGTCAACGGCCAGGAAATCTTGACTGCACAACGATTCTGGTCAAGAGGTCAATCCTCTATTCACGAAACACCCGGCACAATCGCAGAGCCCCGCACAATCAGATATTTCGCCCCAACCGGAAAACTCTTACTGGATGTTCGTCTGCACTCCTGTCGTCAAAAAGAAGGTGTCTCAGGCAGGATTCGGAGTGATGTAGAGTTTTCGCAACATCAGGTGTGATCTTGCGCCGTTAAGGCTGAGGAAATGAGTATGTCCGTTGTTGCAGAAAAGCCGGAAATGACAGAGTCTCCGCAGCCACTTCCCGCGCCAGAACTTCCTGATGCCCGAGTTCTGGAAGACAAGACGCCGGAATGGATGCGATGTACCCCGGCCTCCGTAATCTTCACGACTCTGATCGGTCTGGTCTTCATTATGATGGCCAGTCGACCTCTCTGGCACACCGATCTGTGGGATCACCTGAACTACGGAGATCAGATTCTGAAAACTGGTGTGGTCTCGTCGACGGAACCTCTGATGCGGCTCTGCCGTGGCGTTTCCATGGTCAATATTCCCTGGCTGGCTCAGGTGGGATTGGCGGCCCTGAACGCACGTTTCGGATTGACCTCTCTTCAGTTTGTCTATGCTCTCATGATAGCGCTGAGCCTGGCATTGGTGTCATGGCGAACCGTCAAAATGAGTAAGTCGACGCTCGGCGGCATTCTTGCAGCGGGCATCTTCTTTAAGGTCAACCTCGATCAACTGCTGGTGATCCGACCCCAGCTCGCTGGAGTAGTCTTCTACTGTGTAATCGTTGCCTGGATGTTGGGGCGCAATAAACACAATCGAGCCTCATGGATTGGTCTGCCGATCCTGTTTGCTCTCTGGGCCAACATCCATGGATCTTTCTCGATGGGTTTGCTGCTGATGGGATTTGCAGGAATTGGTCGCTTCGGTGATGTCCTTGCGATTTCTAAATCTCTGCGAGTTGCCCTGCTTGATCGAGAGTTTCATCGCACCATCCTACTGACTCAACTTTGTGCAGCCGCGGTATTGCTGAATCCAGCCGGGATTGGCATCTATCCCGAGGTCATGAACGTCGCCGGCAATCCGAATATCGAATCCATGTTCGAATGGGACGCTCTGACATTGCGAACGGCTCAGGGACAATCAGCGGCCGCCGCCGCGTTGCTGGCATGCTTCGCCATCAAACTGAGTCCGCGACGAATGCACTGCGGGGAGATGCTGGCCTTTGTCGCAACAGGACTGCTCGCCGCATGGTCTGCGCGCATGCTGAATTGGTGGGCTCCTCTGGCTGGAATCATTACCGGAACTCATCTGATTGCCGGAATGAGACAATCAACGAAGTGGTTGCAGAATCCTCAGCCAGGCAAAGGAACCGGCCTGATGACTCTCGTCAATGGCGGCATTCTGTGGATTCTGTTTGCTTTGACTCCGTTCGGGATTCAATTGGTTCATGGCCGCGTACCTGAAGCCAATCGACTGGTCTCTGTCGAAACGCCACTGGCGACTGTGGCGTTTTTGGATTCCATGGAAACCATTCCGCGGGGTATCTCGTTCGTTCCAGCAGAGTGGGCCGGATATGTCATGAACCGAGGTCCAAAGTCACTTGAGCCAATGGTGAATCTGCATGTGCATGTGACTCCGGAACAAGTCTGGAACGACTATATCCGCATCATCAACGGCCCCTCCGACTGGGATGGACTGATGAACGAGTATGGAATCAATCTTGCCGTAATCGACAAGATTCGTCAGCCAGCTCTGCTGAAGAAGTTCAGAGAAAGCACCGACTGGAAGGCCAACTATGAAGATCGCCAGGCTGCCATCTTCGTAAGAAACAACCCGATTTGACCATTCACGCGAACGTTCGCTCAGCGCCTTAGCTGGCCTCAACGCGACCGCTGATCTCCCAGATCATCGAATTCAAACGACTGTGCAGGATCTGAAATGATTATCGTCCGAAACTCCCGCCGTAAAGTCTCATTGCGAACCTGGCTGACTGTGCAACTGGCCTTCGGCAGTGCATTTGCCGCCTCCTGGTTCTGTATTCCGGGCATTCGCCAGCAGGAAGTCATCGCCAAAGTGACTCATCGATCCGTCGCTTTGGATGTGAACCTTCGCGATTCCAAAACGGCCACAGTGGCTCCGTTGTACGACGACGCGGAAGTCGTGTCGGATGACGAGTTGGCAGGCGTATTGAAAAAGATCGTCCCGCGGTTCAGTCGCAGTCATCTGCGTCCGAATCTGGTTGAGCACGCCTTACGAACATGGGGTTCATCGATCGAGTTCAAAAATCCCGACGCGATCTCCGGGCCTCAGATGAGTGACTTCCTGACGGACACCGCAAAGTACATGGACTCCTGGGGCAAGAATAATCCCCCGCTGATGGAACTCACCCCGGATGGCGTTCATGTTCGCTGGGGCGAAGATTCTTCCAGCTCGGTTCATCACGATCATACGCTCGCGGCCCTCACCGAATCAGGCTTGCCGCTCGATGCGCCCGTGTTTACGACCGCGCGAGCATTACAAGTGCGTGACGTTCTGTCAGAAGCCCTGCGCGACTTTCATCTGGATGAACGTGAAACAGAATGGTCGGCCATGGCTTTTACACTCTGGCTTGCTCCGCAGAAGTCAAACGTGTGGCACAACGGCGAAGGCCGAAGGATCACGTTCGACATGGTCGCCGAGCGATTGATGCGAAACCATAAACGCGATGGCGTTTGCCTTGGGACACATCGCGTGTACTCGCTGATGCTTCTGCTTCGCCTGAATGAACAATACGGTGGCGACCTGATCACCGCTGAAACACAAACCCAGATTATGGATTATCTGAAGACCTGCCGAGATATGATTATCGCCTCACAGAGTCCGGATGGTTCGTGGCCTGCAAACTGGACAGACGGTGCTGAGGCGGAAGCCAAGGCCGACCCGAAGGAAAAAGGCTATAAGCGAGTCATCGCGACGGGCCATCATCTGGAATGGCTGTCCATCGCGCCTCAGGAGCTTCACCCACCTCGCGAGCAGATTCTGAAGGCCGCAGACTGGCTGATCAACAACGTCAATGAAACGCCACAGTCAGTGATCGATCAGAATTACACGTTCTACTCACATGTCGGCAAAGCTCTGGCCATGTGGAGAAAAACGTCGCCCGCAGAATTCTGGACAAACTGGAGAGAATCACACCCTGAATGCGAAGTTTTTGAAGCGGCAACAACTCCTGCTGATGCACCCAAAACAGAAGCGCATTGATCGCGCCAACTTCATCCATTTTCGTCGTCATCTTCGAAGTCTCTGTCAGCGCGATCCGTCTGTACTCGCTCCCAGATCTCGGCCGCCAATGGCTTCTTCAGCTCCCAGATCCGTTTCCAGCGAGCATCCTTTCCCTTCTCTTCTATTAACTTCCGGAACGCCGAGATGGACGATTCTGCTGCACACCACGCCTTGACCTGAGCCAGAATCTGATCATCATCATCGTCTAAATCATCGTCATCAGAATCACTGCGAAAAGCTTCCAGCACCTGGTTTGGCGTGAGCCGTTTGTGGATCACCACAAGCCTGTCGGAGATGCGATCATACTCCAGAGATGTAATGCGACTCTCTTTTCGCCATCCAAGCAGAATCTGCTCTGACAGGAATTCGCCGATGGCTGTCTTCCACAGTCCCTGAATCTGTTCGACTTGCTCTGCTGTGCAATCCTGACCATTCTTCTCGCAGACTCTTCGAATCTCCTGCTCCGTCGCACCGCCTCTTTCGATTCGCCAATTCATCTCTCGCTTATAGGCGGCTTCGAACCGCGGAACAAACTTATCAGCACC
>CANHVD010000327.1 GCA_947463775.1 Planctomycetaceae bacterium
ACTTCATGCACAAGGATGTCGGTGTCTTCACGGATCACATCCAGAAGCAGGTCACGATGGCGGACTTCCCGGTGCATGGTTCTGCGAGGAGCTGGCGTGGTGGTGATTCGCTGTTGAATAATCTTCCAGAGTAAGTCGAGCGAAACCTGCTCCCACGTTTCGTCTGACCATCGTTCGATGTTGCTTCTGCCAAAATTTGAAACAACTTCCTGAACGATACGGGAGATTTCCGGATGATCGGTTGTCGGGCTCGGCTCACCCGGTGATCTCAGGTCACGCATAATCCAGTGCTGAGTCTGTTCCAGCAGACGGTCGCGAACCTCGTGAGTCATCTCAGTCCGAAACCGCCTCAGCGCATCGGATTCAGCAATCGTCCAACGCAGTTCGTTCTGATTGCCCGGCGTGACCGAGTGTTGCAACATGCTCAAACGCAGATCAATCAATCCGACAATTCCACCGATGCGAGCATCAGCCTCCCCGGGATTCTCCTCTCGCAGTATCTCGCGCAGATCGTCGACCGTAATTCGGCCTCGCGCCATTTTCTGACGATAGCGAGTCTCGGACAGAAATGGCTCGCAACCGTAAATCTGAGAGACCTGTCGCAGGGCTTCGACAAATGGCTGATCTTCCATTCCCTGCAAAGGGTTCAGAAACGCAAACGCGGTAATCGGCCCCTGCAAAGGCAGCAGTTCGGCGATAGCGAGAAGCTGTTCGCGAATACAGACCAACTCAGGCGGAGTCTCATTGACCGGGATATCGGCGGCGGCAACTGTCGACACGGGCTCCCTTTCCGGGAAAGTCGAACTCTGAATTTGTGCAGCGCGCTGCAAATGTCGCAGCCGTGCGGGCAAAGTTTTCATCAGCAAGGCTCATGCCGTAGTTGTTCAGGCAGAGGCGAGCATTACATCGCAACAATCAGGATTCAGGAATCGACTAATCGTTGACGAGCGCAGAGCAGAGCAGAACATGTCAGGAAATTGTCTGGGTTTGGCTTCCGTGACAACGATTAAGCAACAGAAGGTTCAGCAAGCTGGGGGCGGTCGACAGCCCTGCGGATCAACGGCCGCGAAGTGGACCTTGTAGCTCCAGTTGAGAGGCAAATGGCCGTCTGGCTGGGCGCGGTGCTCAAACAATGCAATGCCGTGAAAGAATAACTCGGGCTCTTCCACTTCCCCTTCGCTGGCGGTCAACAGTTCTTCCGAACTGGATGTATACCAGGCATGCGCGAAATCTTCCGCAGATTCTGCGCAACGGTGACACAATCCCGGTGGGACGACGAGCACTAGGCCGGTCAGGATTATGTAAAGATTCCCCATAGCTCTAGTGTCCCACAATCCCGGCCCCTGTCAAGGTGGATGTGGCAAGGATTACGCCGCCGGTTTTGCTTATAAAACATCCTAATTGCCGTAAAAGGAGACAGAACCGAAGAGGAGTGTGTGTGGCTCTGTCATGTTTTCCCGCCGACACTTGGAAGCCGACCGTTCACTTCGGTTCTTTTTCGTTCACCGAGGAAACTTTTTGCGCGGACGGATCGAAAGCAAAGAGTATTAGGTCAGATAACTTTCTGGCCCCTGCTTTTTTCCGATGGGCGCACGCGTGGCCACCGGAGGTCTTTGCACCCTGGGTCACATTGTGTGAAACATGAATCGGGATTTCTGTGCGCCGCCGGGGCGGCATTGAAGCCGTGGGTTATCGAACCAGATCTATCGAAGCCACTCATCAAGATGTTCCGCGACGAATTGGTCATCGTTCAGATGTGGATAGGTTCGATAGACGCGTTCAATCTCCTGAGCCTGTCCGCGACTTAATCCTTCGTTTTCATCCAGGCACCATATGCCTTGCAGCAAACCCTGTCGACGCAGCACCTCGTGAATACCTGCGATGCAGCCGTGGAAGTTATTGGCGGCGTCGAAGAAGGCCGCATTACAGTCGGTCACTTCAACTCCCAATTGCAGAAGTTCGGGCGACGCCGTTTCAGTTTGACAACGCTGCAGCAATTCGACCGCTGACCTCGTCCAGACAGACCAATGCCCCAACAGTCCTCCGGTGAAGCGGAGTTGTCGCTCTCCCAGTCTCCACGGGGTAATCAGATCGGCCACAATGTTGTCGTCGTTGCCTGTGTAAAGTGCGATGTCATCTCGGCCTGATTCCGCGACAGCGCGGATGACATCTAAAGTCTGATAGCGATTGAAGGCCGCGATTTTGATGCCCACAACGGCTTCAATCTCAACGAAGCGACGCCAGAAGGAATACGGGAGGACTCGCCCTCCGACAGCCGTCTGCAAATAAAAACCGACGATTGGTATGACACTGCCAACCGACTTCACATGCAGGATCAACTCATCTTCAGTCGCCTGAGGCAACGCGGCGAGGCTGAGCAGACCGCAATGATATCCCAGCCGCGAAAGTGTCTCAGCTTCCTGCACGGCCTGAGTGGTCTTCCCACAGATTCCACCAATGCGCACGACAGGATTGATCGCTCGGTCCATCTCTTCAGCGGCCAGCACCAGCACGTCTTCGAACAAGCCGAACCGAGGATCCCGAATCGCAAACTGCGTTGTGTGAACTCCGACAGCCAGTCCGCCAACTCCGGCCGCCAAATAGTACCTCGACAAGGCCCGCTGATATCGTTCATCCAAACGACGATTCTCCGTCACCGCCAACGGATGCGCGGGGATGACTAAACCTTTTTGTAACGCGTGACGAAAATCAAAATTTGCCATCGTGAGACTCAAAATGAGTTGGTTTGCCGAGCGATACGCCGCCGTTTCTGACCCAGTCTGCGGTGGCGGTAATCATCTCTTCCAGCGAAACGGTAACATCCCCCAGCAGCTCAAAAGATTGACTGGCGTTGTTGAGCCATGCAAGTTCGGCTTCCTGGCCTGTGATGATCGGAGTTCTTGCAAGCAGGCGACCAAATTGCTCCGCCAGCCAGCGAACAGAGATACATTCGCGGCCCGTCACATTCAGTATCTTTGGTGGATACTGTGCAAGAGCCAGGCTCTCCAGTGCTCGCGCATTGGCATCGCCCTGCCAGATCACGTTGACATGCCCCATCGTGACATCGACCGGTTTGCCCTGCCAGACTTTTGACGCAACATCGTAGAGCACTCCGTATCGCAGATCGATGGCATAGTTCAGGCGAAACATCAAATTCGGAGTCCCGCAGGATTTGGCAAAGTGCGTGAAGACTCTTTCGCGTGCGATACATGAATAAGCATACTCGCCCGGCGGTGCCAACACATCGTCTTCCTTCGATCCGCCACTGGCAGTGGACGTCAATGCGTAAACGCAGCCCGTGGAGAACACGACGGTGCGTGCCCCTGAATAACGTTCAGCGACGATCGCCGGAAGCACGCTGTTCATCATCCATGTCAATTCCGGCGCATCGCTGGTCCCGAACTTGTGCCCCGCCATATAGACCACATTGGCCGCATCCGGTAAGTTTGCGACGGCCTCACGATTCAGCAGATCGCAGGAGATCGTCTGCACGCCGTGGGCTTCAAGGTCTACGCGGGCACTGCTGGACGAGTACCTCGAAACCGCAAACACCCTGCGATCGGCCGGTAACGCTCGTCGTGCCATCCGCGCCAGCGTTGGCCCCATTTTTCCTCCAGCGCCCAATACGATCAGATCGCCATCAAGCTTCCGCAGAGCCTCAATCGTCCGATCCGTTGGCCGGCTCAGCCATTCATCCAGCTCTAAAGGGGACATTCTACTTTTCCAATCTCAATCAGCGGCAGGTAGGCCCTGGGTGGAGCGAATGCTGAATCTTCTTCCTGGTGACAGAAAACCAATTGGTTCAAATGTTAGCAGGAACGGCCCAAAACGCTCCCACTCGTCATTGTCACACCCAAAGAGATTTCGCGTGAGACTTGTGGTCGTACGGACTGAATCGTATGGCGTACGGATCCCAAACAAATACGCAGTGAAGAACTTCGCGTCAATCCGCTGGATGTTACACTCCTGAGCCAGGCGTCGCGGACGCATGTGCGCGGAAGTGCGAGAAAACAGGTTTGAATCGTGATTGTCATGCCTTCTAATGGCGACGACGAACGTTACCGTTCGATGGTGTTGAAAGTTTATGGAATCCGTTCTCCACGAAATTCTGCCGATCGTCATTCTGTCGTTAGCGGTTTCGCTGACGGCGGTGCTGATTAGCTGTGTTCTCGGCATGCCGTTAGGCGTTTGCCTGGCACTTAGCCGGATGCGGGGGCGATCAATAATCAAGGCACTGGCATTTTCAGGCATGGCAATGCCGCCGGTGGTTGTTGGTCTGCTGCTCTATTTACTGCTTTCTCGGTCCGGTTGGCTTGGTGAATGGCAGTGGTTGTTTACCACGCGTGCCATGATTCTGGCTCAAGTGATTCTTGATCTGCCGTTTGTGATAGGAATAACTTTAACAGCTGTTGAAGCCGTGCCGGAAGAACTGCAATTTCAATTGCAAAGCCTGGGAGCAACTCCGTGGCAGTTACGATGGACTCTATTGGGTGAATCACGGAATGGATTGATGCTGGCCGCGATGACAGCATTGGGACGCGGCCTGTCGGAGGTCGGAGCGGTCCTGATGGTAGGAGGAAACATTGAAGGGCATACGCGAGTGCTCACCACAGCCATTCTGCTGGAAACCGGACGTGGGCGATTCGCGATTGCTTTGTCACTGGGTGCGATCCTGTTAACTCTGGCATTGGCGATTAATCTGGCGTTCATAAAGCTCCGAAGACAGACCTCACGATGACTAGTAGACCGCTGTATCATCTGTTAGATGTCTGTTTCGAACTGAGCCCGGACTTCGCATTGAGAATCGATGACTGGCAACATTCGGCGGGGCAGACACTTTGTCTTGTTGGGCCTACCGGTGCCGGCAAAACAACGTTTCTGAAAGTTTTGACCGGCCTGATTTCACTTCAGACTGGTTCAATTGAGTTTGATGGACATGGCTGGTCCCAGGGAGTTGCATCGATAGATGATTCTCGACGGATTGCACTGGTGCCCCAGCGGCCCTTGCTGTTGTCACGCAGCGTTCGGGCCAACGTTGAATACGGGTTGCAACTGCGAGGATTCAGGGCGGATGACTGGATTAACGAACTATTACATCGACTGGGACTTGAGAAACTAGCTGCAAAGTCTGCGCAGACGCTCTCCGGTGGCCAGACACAATTGGTTGCGATCGCTCGAGCCCTCGCACTGCGACCGACGGTGCTTTTGCTGGACGAGCCGACGGCCAATCTGGATCCTGCTTCTGTGGGATTGGTTGAGCAGGTTCTGGAAGAAATGCGACAACGTCATCGAACGACTTTAATCTGGGCGACTCATAACATGTTTCAGGCCCGACGTGTGGCGGACCGCGTGGCTCTGCTTCTTGCGGGGCGGATTGTGGAGATCTCCGCACGAGATGATTTTTTTCATCGGCCGGTTGATCCTCGGACTCAGGATTTTGTGAACGGAAGAATGGTGTATTGATGGGTCGACATGTTGTACGAGTGCTCTGCGCCGGTATTGTTTTACTCTCGATCGGATGCGAAGGAAGAACTCCGGCTCGACCGTCGGAAGGTCAGCCCCCAATGCTGACTCTGGCGACGACGACCAGCATGCGAGACACCGGACTGCTCAATGCCATTCTGCCAGGGTTTCGGGAGCAGACGGGCGTTGATGTTAAAGTCATTGTGGTTGGTTCGGGACAGGCCATAGAGATGGGGCGGAGCGGCGATGTGGATGTTCTCCTGACGCATTCTCCTGATGCTGAAAAAGAATTTGTCGAAGACGGATTCTCCAAACAACGGACACCGGTCTTTCACAATGATTTTGTGTTGATTGGTCCGGTCAGCAGTTCCTTGCGGGGAAGCACACCGATGACGGTCAGCGAAGTCTTGTCCCGAATTGCAGCCGAGAATCTGACATTCGTCTCCCGCGGAGATGATTCCGGTACGCATCGAAAGGAAGAGGCACTCTGGAAGGCGGCAGGGATCAACCCGACCTTTTCAAATTACTTAAAAGCAGGCAGCGGGATGGCTCAGACCCTGAGAGTCGCTGAAGAGAAGCAAGGTTGGACAATCACGGACCGAGGAACATTTCTGGTGCTGAAGAAGGAACTTAGTCTGACCATTCTGGTAGAAGGTGATCCACAATTGTTAAATCCATATGCCGTCATGCTGGTGGATCCGGGGCGGCACCCTCATGTTCAGGCGGAGTCCGCTGAAAAGTTTCTTCTCTATTTGACCAAAGAGTCGACTCAAAAGTTGATCAGTGATTTCGGTATAGATAGTCACGGGCAGCCACTCTTCTTTGTGAACTGACTGCACATTGTGTCGACTCATGAGTCAGGTTGCTTTGTCATGTGGGCCGAGTGACCTGTCGCACCAGTTGTCCGCACGCTGCCGCGATATCAGTGCCAAGCGAATAGCGGGTCGTGACTTTGAGTCCGGCATTCTTGAGCGAGCCTGAAAACTGCCGAATCACTTCGGACGAGCTTCCCTGCAGATGCGGCGCGTCGTCGATCGGGTTGAATGGAATCAGATTGATGTGGACGTTGATATCGTGAGCCCACGCGGCCAGTTGCTGAGCCTGTTCAAGAGAATCATTAAACCCTCTGAGCATCAGGTATTCCAGCATCACGGGTCTCTTCTGCAGGCGGTTAATCTCCGTAATGGCTCGTTTTATCTCCGGAAGTTGAAACTTTCGTGCCAGTGGAAT
>CANHVD010000328.1 GCA_947463775.1 Planctomycetaceae bacterium
AGATCGGTTGATTAAAGAACGCCTCAGAACTCACCGAGCACTTCGCCGCCGTCACGGGTTCCCAGTGCACGCCAGATACTAAGGTCGATGTTTGAACTGAAAGATCGTACCGATCCATCACAGAGAGCCGACTGAACAATTCCGGTGTGATAGCTTCGGGAATTGAGCGCTGAATAGCTGACCGAAGTTGTGTTGCTGCCTTCCTGGCGTGAAGCATAATCGGTGTTGCGATAGGTTACTCCAGCATCAACAAAGATGACGTTGGAATTCGGAGTCAGTGTTGTCGTGAATCCACTGTGATGTGAGTGTCCATTCGCCCATTCTGTGTGTCCCGTACCATCCTGTGTCGCAGGTAGAATGCGGTCTTTAAGGCCTGACGCGGCGTAGAGTGCTACCGTAGCCTTATCTCCAGGCACGGCCGTCGAAGGTGGTCCGCCGTTTCGGGTATACGCCGTCCAGGCATGAACTTCCGAGGCCAGCAATGTATTGCTGGTCCCGTCTGTGATCGATGAGATCCTGATTCTGGAGTTTGGAAACGCAATTCCATCACCGCCCTGCCCTGTTGTTGGGTTGTAGACCAACCATGTTCCAAAGTTAAAACCGTAACAAGTGGGCATCAGAAAGATTCCATTGGTCCCGGTGTCACGAGCGCGATCGGATTTAGGATCTGATGGGCAGACGTAACCAGGCACGCGAAAGTTGCTGATGATCGGGAAGTTTCCCCATGCCCTGCTGAGGTCGATCTGGGAATAAAGATTCACCTGTTCCATAAACGGCAGCAGCCGTCCGTGGATCGACCAGGAAGCATTGCTGGTGATTGTCGGCACAATCGCCATGCTTGGCGGTAAAGCATTGTTTGAAGATTCATAGTTATGCATAGCCAGTGCGATTTGCTTGAGATTGTTTTTGCACTGCGTTCTCCGTGCTGCTTCACGGGCTTGTTGCACTGCTGGCAGTAGTAATGCAATCAGGATGGCAATGATGGCAATGACCACCAACAGCTCAATCAAAGTAAACCCGTTTCGACTGGAGTCTCGTCGCCGTGACATCGGTACTGGCTCAATTGTGGACCTGAAATAAAGAGAGTGCGAACGAAGAGTCGCACGTCAGGAGACAAATGTTTCGCAAATCGTATGCCATCATCGAAATTGCTGTAGTTGAGGGGATACACGACGGCCATCTAACGATCCGCGGCGGATTTTTCGCCCTGATGGAGGGAAAACAGCCAATGCCGGAGCGATCGAACGGCTGTTCCGAATGCTTTACGGACAGCTCAATGCCCCCTACGATGACAAGTGGAAAACGTCCACGGTTGTCTGTTTGACACTAGTGACAGCCAATCCCCCGTTTCATTTCAGAACCATAATCTCTCAAAAGGTCCTTACGCTATGCTTCGAATGATGACATTAGTCCTGAAGCCTTTGACTCTGCTGTTGACCTGCTGCATTGGGGCGGGAGTCGCATGGAGTGCTGATGAATACGACTACGATCTGGTTCATTCCTCAGTGAGTTTTAAAGCACGGCATCTGGACATTAGTTGGATTCATGGTCGGTTCAACGACGTTTCCGGCAAGTTCATCATTGATCGTGATGATGTGACGAAGTCTTCTTTTCAGCTGACGATTAAGGCTGAAAGTGTGGATACAGCGAATCCCGCCCGAGACGAGCATTTGCGTCAGCCAGATTATTTCGACACAAAGCAGTTTCCGACAATTGAGTTCAAGAGCACGGCTGTGAAAGCCATTGAAGACGGTTTCGAAGTCACGGGTGACTTCACAATGCATGGCACGACAAAGAAGATCGTTGTCAAGCTGATGGGTGGCAAAGAGATCGAATCCCGAGGCGTGAAGCGAGTCGGTTTCTCGACGGAACTGAAGCTGAAGCGAAGTGACTTCAACTTCGACAAGAGTGGCATCGGTGCGATTGGCGATGAAGCGATTATTCTGATCGATTGTGAAGGGATGCGAAAGTAGCGGATGCCGGATCCGTTTCAGTATATGATCGCACTACTGGCTGCGTTTACTGCCAGTTTTCTAGCGATTTTTATCTCTCAACTTGCGATGCGAGCGACGATTCCGTCGCTCGCTCGTTTCGTTTTTATGGTGGGCCTTGTTCTGGGCCTATGGCCGGGATATCGAATCCTTGGATTCGCATCGCGTTGGCCTCCGGTGAATGCTCTTGATCGCTTCCTGATGATCGTATTACCGGCTGCGATGATTGTTGAATTCATCGGGACCGTCCGTGTGCCGGACGATCAGCACAATTTTCTATTCCGCTTTTCAAGCTTTTGTGCAGCCACTGTTCGATTCGCATTTATCGTGAGTGTGGGCCGTGTTCTTTGGCACGATTCTGTTTATCTCAGTTCAGTCGAGTCAAACACAAACGACTGGCCACCCTTCATCGCCTTTGGGGTTCTGCTGTCAGGGGCTGCGTTACTTTACGTTGCATTGAGATCGTCCATGATTCTCGCATTTCGTGGGGTATCGGCTTCGCTTACTGCTGGCCTCGTGATGTCGCTACTGGCCACGGGTATGGTCACGATGCTGGCTGGATACATCAAAGGTGGAGCAGCCGCAATGCCTTTGGCCGGTGGGATCTGTGGCGCAGCTTTGGCTCTTTGGATGGCAGGAAAAAAAACAGGGCCCGCGACATCTCACGGTCAGTTTTTGATTGGAATCAGTGTTACGGCGTTGTTTAGTCTCCTTTGGATTGGCCGATTTTTTGGCCAACTCACGACATTTGATGTGCTCATGATATTCCTCAGTCCCCACTGCTGTTGGTTGAGTGAGTTCTGGCCGTTTCGTGACTACAGCAACAATTATCGTATGGTCATTCGGATGGCGGCCGTTGCCTTGATCTTGCTGGTTGTTCTGTTTTTTAAGTGGCAACAGTTCATGCAGAAGATGATCCCACTCATTGCATTTCAGACAGAATAATTTCCAGTGTTGGGCGAACAGCATTGGCAACTCAAGGAGTTCTCAATGGAATCAGAATCACGTCGAAGAAGATGTCTCGTTCAGGGCATAATCAGAGAATCCGTTAACCGTGTGGGGTAAAGGTTTAACCTTCAGGAATCAACATGACGACCTCAGAAAATCCGTTCGCTCACGAAGCATCCGCTACGGAAAAGAGATCTGACTCAAACGCTACGGGGGCACAGGCTTTAAGAACTACTCTGCGATGGTGGCCCGCTGCGGTGTGCCTAATCCTGATTGGGGCACTAAAGCTCAGTATGGTTGTTGTGGAAGCTCCTCCCATGGCATTGTTGATGGCGGCTTTTATGGGGCCTGCTGGGTTGTGCGGCGTGATCATGTTGTGGTGGACCTTCGCAAGCCGGGCGGGCACGAGAGAGAAAGTGATGGGCCTGACAGGTGTTATCACGATCGGCGTCTTGACCACGTTGCTGCTGCATTTTTCCATGAAGGGAATGAGCGCCGTTCTCTACCAGATTCCCTGCGGAGTCAGCGCGTTTGCATTGGTATTGATTCTTATGGCAAACCGTCCGGCATCGCGATTGCGTGCAGCGTTGTTCTTATCGGCGGTTGGATTTGGTATGTGGGATCTGGTTCAGTTGCATGGAGTCACTGGAAAGTTCGATGCAGAGTTTTCGTGGCGTTGGGCACCGACACCAGAGGAAGAGTATCTTCGGGGGCTTGCAAAACGTTCTGAAACTGCGGCTGGAAGTTCACAATCGTCGGCTACTGGCGATGTCAATGAACAGATTTCTCGAGCAACCTCTGAATGGTCTGACTTTCGCGGACCAATGCGTGACGGAAAACGGCCGGGGTTGCGACTTAAGGAAGATTGGGCGACGTCGCCACCAAAAGAAATCTGGAAGACTCCGATCGGGCCAGGCTGGTCCTCGTTCACTGTTGCAGGCCAGAGATTATTTACACAGGAGCAACGTGGCGATAACGAGGCTGTTGTGTGCTTAAGTGCCGAGACTGGTAAGGTTCTGTGGGCTCATGAATACGCCAGTCGCTTCTGGGAAGCTATCGCCGGCGCAGGCCCTCGTGCGACGCCGACGATTGGTGACGATGGAATTTATACACTAGGAGCGAATGGGCATGTCTTGTGTCTGGATCCGATCACAGGGGAAGTTCGCTGGACGAAAGATCTTCAGGTGGATGCAGGCTGCAAGCCGCCTCAATGGGGCTTTTCAGCTTCGCCACTCGTGCAGGATGGTCTGGTTATTCTTCATGCGGGAGCCGCGACTGGTGATGGTGCTGTGGTGGCCTACGATGCAAAGACCGGGGATGTCCGCTGGAAGGTTTCTTCAGGCAATCACAGCTATTGTTCCGCGCATCCGGCCGTCTTTGATCATGTTTCCGGAATATTGATGTCGACCAATCTGGGCCTGCAGTTCTTGTCTGGCGCCGATGGCAGCACGATCTGGAATCATGAATGGACAGTTGAGAACTATCGAGCCATCCAGCCTTTGGTAATTGGCGATTCTGTTCTGATTGGGACCAGCCTTGGTGTTGGGACTCGACGGATCAATGTGGCGCACGAGGGAGACTCCTGGAAGATCAGCGAGGCGTGGACTGCTAAGGACATGAAGCCTGACTTTAATGACTTCGTTGAATACCAGGGTTTCGTGTATGGCTTTGACGGCAATATTTTTAGTTGCGTTGATGCCGCGACTGGGAAGCGAGTATGGAAGAAAGGGCGATATGGAAATGGTCAGGTGCTGTTGCTTCCGGATGCCGGGCAGTTGCTGGTTGTTTCAGAGGCGGGTGAACTCGTGCTGGTGAAGGCTGATCCAGACAAGCACCTTGAGTTGGGAAAGATTCAGGCCCTTGCCGGAAAGACCTGGAATCATCCCGTGTTGATTAACAATCGTCTTTATTTGCGTAATGCCGAAGAGTCAGCTTGTTATGAATTGGCTCTCGAATCAACCGCGGAACAGGCCGCGTCTACAGTTGTCGGTCAGGATGCTCAAGCTCCGTCGCAAGCCACGCCAGCCGGACAAGACTAATGTGTGCCCTCTTGGGATGCGGCAGCCTGCTGCCGCATTGGTACAGGCCGTCGGTTGCCGAGCATCGGTTTGAAAGGTGGTTGAGTTCAGAACGGTTGTCCACAGCAGGCTGTGGAGCCGAAAGCGGCAGCAGGCTGCAGCAGTCCAGATAGCGCGACGGCATTCACTGGTTTTTAAAAAGTCAGCACCTGCCACAATCCGGAATAGTCATCGGTCCAGTGAAGGATAGGTTCCTCTTCGCCCCAGGGATCTGAGGCTTCCGTGATCTCTGAGTCATTCACGAACTCCGAGCTTTCTGTCAGCAGGATCCACGTGGAGCTGAAAACTCCACTTAGGTATTGGTCACTGTTGTCAATTCGGATTGCCTGCCAGCCAAGTTTTTCGGCCATCCCACGTGATACGGGATTCAGATTCAGAAATCGATTCGAGATGTGAATTGCCAGTACGCCACCCTTGCGAAGATGTTTACGATAAATTTCACCGCATTCACTGGTCAGCAAATGGACCGGAATCGCATCGCTGCTGAACGCATCAATCGCCAGCACATCGAATTGCTGGCTTTGTTTGTTAGCAAGTTCTCGTTCCATGACGATCCTCGCATCGCCAATGACAACCTCTGTTTTGGCCTTTGAATCTTTAAGATAGGTGAAGATCGTGTCTGAGAGCTTAAGGACATCCGGATTGATATCATAAAATCGGAAGTACTCACCTTGTTCTCCATACGCGGCCATGGTTCCCGTACCCAATCCCACGACCCCAACGCGAAGAGCATGTTGATCGGATTCCGCTGCCATCCTTCGAGACACCTTGACTGCCAGGCCAACTCCGCTTTCGCGACCGTAATAGGTTGTTGGCTGAAGTTTCCAGTAGTCATCAATAAACTGGAAACCATGTCGAATCTGACCATGGGTTAGCGCATGTTTGGGAGGGATGAAGTCTTCATCGTCCGGATCTGAGCCTTCGTACTTAACTCTGAGCACTCCATAGAAGTTGCGAGAGATATGAACGATTCTGGAGTCATCGGTAGTCTTGTTATCGGATTCAACAATCTCGGCCAGATAGTTCGAAAGGAGCAGTAACAAAGTGATCGCAGGAATCCAGAACCAGAATCCGACCGACGCTTTATCCGGGCCTCGAATACCAATCGAAGACCATTCCATCAGCACTGCAGCTGCGGCCGTATAAGCCAGTGAATAGATTTGCCAGCTTTCCATCCATTCAAATTCAAGAACTGTCCACGCGATTCCGGCAATCGCGATATAGAGCGTCCCAAGGACCCAGAATCGGCGCGCTCTTTCACCGGGAATGCGAGTGAGGCTGTAAAGAGCCAACGCTACGATGATCGAGGTGATTGGGATCAGGACCAGAGACGTCTTCATTTCCGTTCCGACAAGTCCCGGAAATCTCCAGCTGCCAAACCAGAATATCCACGCAGACTGAAGAGCCGAGAATGCTGTCACAGCAGTCAGGAATCCCGGCAGTGTTCGTTCGCGGCTGCCGACTGCAATTAAGCCGATCAGTTGGATGAGCGTGAGCACTCCCACAAGAATGACTTCGTTCTTGTCGCTGATGGATGCTGAAATCGGTAAGTAAAGGTATTGGATGCTGGCTGCAACCTGGCCAGTCACGATGAGAGTCCAGATCCAGAATTGTGGCGACGGGCCTCGCAGCCAGACACGTTGACCGCACCACGCCAGCAAAGTCATTAATGCGCA
>CANHVD010000329.1 GCA_947463775.1 Planctomycetaceae bacterium
CATCGCCTTCAGCCGGGGCGGCTGGAGTTTCAGCCTTCTTTTCTGCTTCCGGAGCTGCTCCTTCAGCGGCCTTCTTTTCTTCTCCGTCGGCCTTTGCTTCGCCTGCAGGAGCGGCTTCGTCTTTCTTCGCCTCTTCTGATTTTGCGTCCGTTGCCTTAGCGTCGGCTTCCGAAGTCTTGCCCGACTTGGCATCTTCCGCAGCCTTTTTCTCGTCAGCGGCCTTCTTTTCAGCCGCGGCTTTTGCTTCAGGAGTTTCAACGAAACCGGACTTCTCTCCAGTGGCGGCGGCTCTTGCATCCTTGCGGATCAAGATTCCAAGCACGCCCCCCATCAGAATCCAGATAACAGCAAGCACAATGGTGACGCGAGTAAACGTGTCACCAGCCCGAGTTCCGAAAGCGCTCTGGCCACCCATGCCACCGAACGCCCCCGCAAGCCCGCCGCCTCGACCACGCTGGATCAATACAAGCAGAATCATGAACAGGCTGACCATGATCAGCAGGATGGTGAGGGTTACGATGAAAAATGACATCTGACTGACTGCTCCACGCTAAAACAAACCGCGGGCACTCCTGCCCGACAATCTCTATTGATTCTAAACGCGAAAAGACGGACTGAGGTCCGTCTCATGCGAACGTTCTTTTTTAAGCCCCATCTGCGGGCATCGCAGCTAACCAAACAATAGTGCTCTGTCAGACCTGAAATGTAAGTTGGACATTCTTGTCCGACAGACCTTCGACGGGCAAGAATGCCCATCGTACCCGAAAATGCAGACCTGACGAAGCACTATGTGCTCAACTTGCGAGCCGCTTCAATGATCGGAACAAAGGTCGAAGACTTCAGGCTGGCTCCGCCCACAAGTGCTCCGTCAACATTAGGCTGACCGAGCAATGTTTCGGCGTTGTCGGCCTTCACACTTCCGCCGTACAGGATCCGAACTTTATCCGAAAACGCAGGAGTATAGCGGCGAGCCAGCCACTTGCGAAGATGTTCATGCGCAGATTCAGCCTGCTCTGGAGTTGCCGTGACGCCTGTACCGATCGCCCAGACCGGTTCGTAGGCGATGACAACCTGAGCCGCCTCTGCCTCGGAGACCCCGGCCAAACCACCTTCCATCTGCCGATCCAGCACCTCTTCGGTCTGGCCAGATTGACGTTCGCTGAGCAATTCACCGACACAAAGCACGGCCGCCAAGCCGCCAGCAACAGCCGCCCGGACCTTCCGATTGATGATCGCGTCCGTCTCACCCATCACGTGGCGGCGCTCACTATGGCCCAAAATTACGTAGCGACAGCCACAATCTCGGAGCATGTCGACCGCGATTTCGCCCGTAAATGCACCCGGAGCTTCAAAATAGGCATCCTGAGCACCCAAGTGAACTGCACTGCCAGCCAGCGTTTCCCCAACGGCCAGTAAATAAGGGTATGGAGGGCAAACCAGCACCTCAACACCAGCTTCAGCCTGAGGAACAACCGCAGCCAACTCTCCCGCCAGAGCAACCCCTGACTGGCGAGTCGTATTCATCTTCCAATTACCGGCGATCAAAAAACGTCGCATAGTGACACTAGACTTTCAAAGACGTCAAATATGGTGAGCACTGAACAAAAACACGCCGAAAACGGCACTCAGCGCATCCGCACAAAATTACTTGGAGGGCTCGCTTCGAGGGTACGATCCCAGAATTTCCAGCCGATCCGGAGGCAAACTTTCCAGCTCTTTCAGAGCCTTCTTGATCCGAGGCTCCGATATGTGCCCCTCGAAGTCCAGGAAGAACAAATAGCCCACCGCAGGTTGTCTCAACGGGAACGATTCGATCCACGTCAGATTAATCTTGTTCCGGCGGAATGCCTCCAAAGCGTCAGACAATGACCCCGGACGATGAGGAATCTGCAGCAAAACGGCCGTGCGATCCGATCCGGTTGGATCTGCGACACTGTCGCCAATAACCGCAAAACGAGTCACATTGTTGCGATTGTCTTCGATACACTCAGCAACAATTGGCACATCATACTGCATCGCCGCCTGATGGCTGGCCACAGCCGCCACATTTGGCTTATCGCGAGCCAACTGAGCCGCCGTCGAAGTACTTGTCACCTCGATCTGCCGAGCATGCGGCATGTTTTTGGACAACCAGTCCCTACACTGCGACAACGCCTGAGGCTTGCTGTAAATCTCGGAGATCTCACTGCGATCACAGCGAGCCAGCAGGTTGTGATGCACATGAACCTGCACTTCGCCGCAAATTCGCAGCGGCAGCCGAGTGAACATGTCCAGAGTATCAACAATTCGGCCATCAGTGCTGTTTTCGATCGGAACCAGGCCGAAATCAACATGACCTCGATTCACTTCCTCGAACACGGTCGCAATCGTGCTGACCGGCACCAGATCCGCAGCCTCGCCGAAGCGAGCAATCGCTGCCTGATGCGTAAAGCTATACGCCGGGCCTAGATACGCAACGCGAATGCTCTTAATTCTCTGACGACCGGCGCTCATTAATGGCCGGAAGATCGTCTTGATCTCTGCCGAGGTCAGCGGCCCTTGGTTGACTCGATCGATCATCGACCAGACCTGCTGCTGATCCTGATCACTGAACATGATCTTGGACGGCGTCTGCACTCCCTTCATCTTCTCCAGATAGAGGGACGCTCGCTTATTCAACAACCCGACCAACTGCTCATCAAGCTGAGTAAGCTGGATTTCAGGGGAAACTGCGGTCGGTGGCGCCACCTGAGCCGGAACGGACTTTGGCCGAGCAGGAACGGTCGCTGCCGGGGCTTTCTTCGCCACCTTTTTTACAGGAGTCTTTGCGATCGGTTTCTTTGCCATCAGCCTGTCCAGCCCTCGCGCGAGTAAACATCCGGCGAGTTTCAGACTTGCTGACCGGCTCTTCAGTAGGACCCCGCACGCAGGAACGAGCGAAACCGCAACGGCTCGATAACACTCCCGGACATCCCATCCGAACAAGTGACGGAGCTGAACCTCGCCTCTCAATAGACACTCCGGCCTTGTACAGGCGTCAAAATTGAGTGTCAAGCGGGGGGGTGTCTCTCTCTAAAATCCGATCCACTTCGCACCTTCCCCCAACACAAAGAACTCTCAATCTCTCAACGTGCCAGACTGGCACGCCACATCGCGTGTCAAGAGAAAGTGCCTTTTTGGCACCAGCGATCATCATGCCCAACGACGAATCGCCCTGCCACTATGACATTTTCGGCCCCAAGCAGCGAACATTTATTTTCCTTAAATCAATTACCATTAACAACTTACACCAAAGCAACTCCAACGGCATGGAACCTGCTAAGTGGGATCGTGACCTGTCGAAGTGATTCAATGCTCAAGACGACAGACCACCTTTCTTTCAATTCTCCGCTTTCGCAGTACCCCGGTTCTGGTACCGCGAGCCTTCAAAACCAGTCACTTAACAAAATGCAGTTGCCGCGATACCGGATCGCGCGACTGCGGACAGAAGTCTCAGAGGAGCGTCGTCATGGCAGTCTCGGGCGAAAAAATCATCGGTATTGACTTGGGAACAACGAACTCCGTGGTGTCGATCATGGAAGGCGGTGAACCAAGAGTCATCGCCAATCAGGAAGGCAGCCGAACGACGCCCAGCGTAATCGCGTTTACCGCGAAGGGCGAAACCCTTGTGGGTGAGCCAGCGAAACGTCAGGCGGTCACGAACCCTCAGAATACGATCTATTCGATCAAACGATTCATGGGCCGTCGTCACAAGGAAGTCGAGTCCGAAGAGAAGATGGTGCCCTACAAAGTCGTAGGGGCGCTGACGGACTACGTGAAGGTCAATGTCCACGGCAAAGAACATACGCCTCCGGAAATTTCCGCGTTGGTTCTGCGCAAGCTGAAGGAAGCCGCAGAAAACTATCTCGGTCACAAAGTCAACAAGGCCGTCATCACCGTACCGGCCTATTTCAACGACGCGCAACGTCAAGCGACAAAAGACGCCGGTCAGATTGCTGGTCTTGAAGTCGCTCGAATTATCAACGAGCCAACCGCCGCAGCTCTGGCTTATGGACTCGATAAGAAAAAAGAAGAGAAGATCTGCGTCTTCGACCTCGGTGGTGGTACGTTCGACGTATCGATCCTTGAAGTCGGTGATGAGCTGGTCGAAGTTCTCAGCACGAACGGAGACACTCACCTCGGTGGTGACAATTTCGACGAAGTGCTGATTGACTACATCGCGGCCGAATTCCAGAAGGAACAGAGCATCGATCTGCGTAAGGACCCAATGGCCCTGCAACGTCTGCGCGAAGCTGCGGAGAAGGCCAAGAAGGAACTGTCGTCACAACAGGCAACCGACATCAATCTGCCGTTCATCACGGCCGACGCAAGTGGCGCAAAGCATCTTCAGCTCAGCATTTCCCGATCAAAGTTTGAAGAGCTGATTGACCCTCTGGTCGAGCGATGCCGCCAGCCGGTTTTGAATGCTCTGAAAGACGCCAAGCTGAAGCCAAGCGATATCCATGAAGTCGTATTGGTTGGGGGCTCAATTCGAGTTCCCAAGGTACAAAAGCTTGTCCGGGATATGTTCGGCAAAGAACCTCATCAGGGCGTGAATCCCGACGAAGTAGTCTCCCTCGGCGCGGCGATTCAGGGCGGGATCATCTCCGGCGATGTGAAAGACGTTGTCCTTCTTGACGTGACTCCTCTGTCGGTTGGTATCGAAACCGAAGGCGGAATCATGACAGTTCTCGTCGAACGAAATACGACGATCCCAACGACGAAGACCGAGACATTCTCAACCGCCTCGGACAATCAGCCAGCTGTGACTGTCCGCGTCTTCCAGGGCGAACGCAAGATGGCGTCCGACAACCGCCTTCTCGATGAATTCAACCTTGATGGTATCCCTGCTGCTCCTCGAGGTGTTCCTCAGATCGAAGTCAAATTCGACATCGACGTGAATGGTATTCTCAGCGTTTCAGCCAAGGACAAAGCCACTGGCAAGGGCCAGACTGTTCAGATCAAGCAGTCCAGCGGTCTATCGCCTGACGAAATCGAACGTATGCGAAAGGACGCCGAAGCGCATGCTGACGAAGACAAACAGAAGCAGGAACTAGCAGCCGCGAAGAATCAGGCGTCGTCTTTGGTCCACCAGACTGAAAAGACTCTGAAGGAGCATGCTGACAAACTGGACGCATCTTCAAAATCTTCGATTGAGTCTGCGATCGAGAAGGTCAAGAAGTCAGCAGAAGGTTCAGATACCGCCGCGATCAAGGCAGCCACAGATGAACTGATGCAGGCGTCTCACGCTCTCGCTCAGCACATGTATGCTGACAAAGGCGGTGCCCCTGACGCAGCAGCTGGTGCGGCTCCAAAGAGTGGTGATGACGACGTGATCGATGCTGAGTTTGAAAAGAAGTAATCTCAGACGTCATCAATGATGTGAATCCGCGAAGCCCGGCTTGGTTCCCTCAAGCCGGGCTTTTTCCTGCGCTGCAAACGATTGAAATGTCGCGTATGTGCGAAACAATCCGGGGGCGAATTGAATCGCGGATGGAACAGGTAACACAGATTTGAACTTTGGAAGAATCGCAAGACCGTCTGTTTTCTGAACGCAGAGGTCGCAGACGCACGCAGAGAGAAACTCGAACGAAGCCGGTGCGCACCCCTGCGCTCCTGAGCGACCTCTGCGTTCAGTATCCATCTGGAGTTCAATTGCTCCAACTATTCCTCTGTCGAACTGCTGGCCGAATCAGATGCGTCTGCAACCGGTTCGCGAACAAATCGATATCCCGTTCCCCGAATCGACAACAAGTGACGTGGCGAAGACGGATCCGCCTCGATCATTCGCCGCAGTCGCATCACAAAGTTATCGACAGAACGGCTGGAAATATCTGCCGAGTCCTTCCAGACATCTGATTGCAGTCGAGCTCGCGACAAAACTACGCCATCGTTCTCCAGAAAATATCGGAGCAGCTCCTGCTCGCGAGTCGTCATCGTGTGAACTTCGTCTTTATGACGAATCTCAAAGCGACCAAAGTCTGCAATCACATCACCAAAACGCACCACATCATTGGTTGGTCGAACCGACCTGCGTTCCAGAGTGCGGCGACGACGATCCAGCAGATTTCGAACTCGACTGAGCAGTTCAGGCAAAGAGAACGGCTTCGTCATGTATTGATCGACGCCGCAGTCAAACGCCTGAATTTTGTCTTCCGACAACGTCCGCGCTGTCAAAGCCAGCACAGGGATTTCTGTATCCAGCCGCCGCAGTGTTCGACAAATCTCGTAACCACTCATAAGAGGCAACATCAAGTCCAGAACAACCAGATCCACAGGCGGCTGAGCCGACTCATAAAGCTCCAGAGCGGTGGGTCCATCGGGCGCCAGATCAACCTGATAACCTTCACGCTCGAAGTTGAACCGCAGGCCTCTGGCAATCGCCTCTTCATCTTCAACGACTAAGATTCTCATGGTTCAAACTCCCCCAGAACAACATGCGAGTTATTGAGACTTGCCGGAGACATTAAGAACTTCCCTGGGCAAAGACTCATCGCTATTGCGCCTTCTCTTTTCCCGACAACGCCAACTCCGACACACGGCTGCGAGTCTCACGATGCTCAGACTCCGGAAGATCCAATTGTCTTCCTGGCAGAGTCACCTCAAAAACCGATCCGCCTCCGGACTCCGCATCCAGCACGACAACTCG
>CANHVD010000330.1 GCA_947463775.1 Planctomycetaceae bacterium
CCAGCGCCCGGCTTCACAGTATGTGGTGGCTCCCGCTGTTGAATCGCCAAAGCGTTTTGTAAGATATGCCCCGAACCGAACCCGTGATCACGCGGCTGTCTGCAAACGATTTAAATTGGGTCTGCGAGACGGCGAGATCGAAGTGGGTGCATTATCGGTTTGGATGACGGACTCTTCCCGGCATCCGTGAATCGCTCATGCCGTGAGTCCACGTCTATGTCTTGTCTGAGAGCTTTAGGGTTGAGTCTTCTGTTCGTAGGTTGTGCAGATGTTTCTGAGCCCGCTGCTCAGCAGCCCAGTGCTCCTCCAAAACCCGCTGAGATTGGTGAGTTTGATCAGAAGGCCGGAAAAGAAGTCGTCAAGCTCGAGGCGAAAGTCTCAAACCCGATTACGGGGCCTGTGGAGATTCTTAAAGCGGTCAAAGTGAAAGCTCCCACGCTGCTCATCGAACAGGCCCTGAATTTTTTCAACGCCAATGAGGGGCGATTTCCGCAGTCTCACGAAGAATTCATGACGCAGATCATTTCCGCGAACAAGATTCAGCTCCCGGTCCTTCCCAGCGGACTCGACTACCAATACGACGTGGACGGTCATCGGCTTGTCATTGTGAATACTGCCGACGGGAAAACCGTTGAATAAGGCGTTCTTCCCCTGAGAATCTGCCAGAGTCGCCAATTCTGGACGGGTCCCGACGAACTCTTCAGATACGATTCCTGTAGACAGGAGAGTCTCTGGGAAATGGTTGTACCCTGCCCAGAGGATCTCACCCGCCTGCAAATTCCTTCCTGCACAGTCAAGCAATCGACGTTGGTTTCCGGATCGGCCGGTCCAATGCTCGCTCAACAATCGAATGAAAAGTGCCACATGAAGCGTTGACGCTGATGTGGGACACCAGTTCGGGCTCAAGCTCATGATGCTTCAAATTCGCTCCCAACGTGGTCTCCATTTTTCTCTCTGGTCGGTCGTCGTGCTCATGACGCTGACCCAGTGTCCCGGTAGCGCTGCGTACGCCGATGAGCGAGGTGACTTCTTCGAGACCAATATTCGGCCACTGCTGCTTGATCGCTGCGTT
Organism: Planctomycetaceae bacterium; assembly: GCA_947463775.1. GTDB lineage: Bacteria > Planctomycetota > Planctomycetia > Planctomycetales > Planctomycetaceae > SXXK01. The sequence continues at coordinate 1,073 of CANHVD010000330.1, forward strand.
GAATGCCATGGTGGAACAAAGCAGGAAAACGGCGTGAGACTGGATCGACGGAACGATCTGCTGCAGGGCAAGGCGAGTGATGCTCCGCTGGTTGTCCCTGGAAACCCGGCTGAAAGTCGCATCGCGAAAGTGCTGGAGCATTCGAAGGACGACATCTCGATGCCTCCTTCAAAGAAATTGTCAGACGCTGAAATCGCGGCCGTCCATAAGTGGATCGCCGATGGAGCTGTCTGGCCAGAGACATCTGATCTCGAAACAGAAGCACGAAAGCGAGCTGAGAAATGGCGGGAGCATTGGGCGTTCCAGCCAGTTCAGACACCAGATCTATCAAGTGTTCACGAAGGACAACATCCGGTCGATTTTTTTATCGATCAGGCTCTGGCACAAAAGAATCTTGAGCGATCTCAGCCCGCCTCCGCCAAAGTGCTCGTGCGACGACTGTCGTTTGCTTTGACAGGGCTTCCGCCAGAGTTTGCCGATCTCACCGCGGCAGAACAGGCCGAGGCAGCAGGGCAGTTTAGCGAATGGAAATCTGCGTACGTTGATCGTTTGCTGGCTTCGCCACAGTACGGCGAACGCTGGGGACGATACTGGCTGGATGTGTCCCGATATTCTGACACCAAAGGCTATGTCTTCATGGAAGATCGAGAGTACCCGGATGCGTGGCGATATCGTGAATGGGTGGTTAACTCGCTGAACAACGACATGCCCTATGATGAGTTCCTGAAGCGTCAACTGGCAGCAGATCGGATGCCCGGTTCAGAGGATCCCGCTCAATTGGCAGCGATGGGGTATCTGACTTTGGGCCGTCGGTTCCTGAACAACACTCCCGACATCATTGATGATCGCATCGACGTGGTCAGTCGAGGGATGTTAGGACTCACTGCATCGTGTGCTCGTTGTCACGACCATAAGTTTGATCCGATCCCAACGGCCGATTATTACTCTCTGTATGGCGTTTTTGCTTCGTCTGATGAGCCGAAGAATGAACCGTCCACGTTACGCCTGGTTGATCGTCCTCAGCCTGTGGAGCCGGTGATCTTTGTGCGAGGTCAGCCTCACAATCACGGTCCTCAGGTTCCTCGAAGATTCTTTACTGCACTGTCAGGCCCGAATGCAGAACCTTTCAAAGATGGCAGCGGACGACTGGAGCTGGCGAACGCGATTGCATCCCCGGCAAACCCGTTGGCCGGGCGAGTGGCCGTGAATCGCATCTGGATGCACTTGCTCGGGAAAGGCCTTGTTGATTCGCCGAGCGACTTTGGCGTGCGAACGTCTCCGCCAACTCATCCGGAATTGCTGGACTATCTGACAGATTTCTTTGTGAAGCATGGATGGTCGCAGAAAGCGTTGATTCGCCACATCGTGATGTCAAACACCTGGCAGCAGAAATCTGACCGCAGGCCGGATGCAGAGAAGGCAGATCCGGAGAACCGCCTGTATGCTCGCATGTACCGTAGTCGTCTCGACTTCGAAGCGCAGCGGGATGCGGTTCTGGCGGTCTCAGGAAAAATGGATCGCACGATCGGCGGAAAGTCGGCGGATATTTCGGCAGATCCCAACATTCTGCGTCGGACGATTTACGCCAGAATCGATCGACAGAACCTGCCTGGACTTTTCCGAACATTCGATCTGCCAAACCCGGACGCCCACGCTCCTCGACGATTCGAAACGACCGTTCCACAACAGGCCCTGTTTCAGCTCAACAATACCTTCGTGATGAATCGAGCTGTTGATGTTGCGGAACAGACCAAAGATGTGAGCGCAACGGATGGCCCGAGTGCCCGAATTCGCCAGATGTTTCTTCACGTGCTCCAGCGGGAGCCCTCAACGACAGAACTGACCGAGCTGACAGCTTTCGTCAAAGAGATTCAGGCGAAACAGGACATTGGCGGCGGCTTGCCCGGCTGGTCGTATGGCTACGGCACCTTTGACGAAGCGTCGAAATCTCTGACGGCTTTTACGATCTTCCCATTTGCTGGCGAAGGGAAGTGGCAGGGTGGTAAAGATCTGCCTGATGCCAAATTGGGCTGGGCAACGCTCAATAAATCCGGCGGTCATGCGGGACACGGACTTTCTTTTTGTGCCGTGCGACGGTGGACTTCGGAAGTCGATTGCCGAGTTGCGGTCAATGGCGTGATCGGCCATGAACAGGAAATGGGCGACGGCGTGCGATTGCGAGTTGTCAATTCACGACTGGGCATCCTGCAGGACGTCGTGGCGGAGAATGTGACGTCGCCTGTTGCTGCGGCACCGTTTGATATTCGTGCTGGTGAGTCGATCGATTTTGTCGTGGATTGTCGAGGCGACGAGAGCCACGATTCGTTCCGTTCGAAGTTTATGATTACTCAATCGGTCGACGGAAAAGTTCTCCGCGGCTGGAATTCCGAAGATGATTTCCGAGACCAGCCGGGAGCCAGCCGATTAGACGCATGGGCTCAGTTGGCTCAGGCGTTATTGTTGACCAATGAATTTGTTTTTGTGGACTAGAATCCGCGTCGGGGTGTTTTATGCATACGTTCTCAGAAACAGACCCACAGTCAACGATTGCAGTGGGACGACGAGGAATGTTGTCGCGTTGCGGCATGGGTTTCGGTGCGTTGGCCATGACCGGTTTTCTCAATGACCGTTCCGTGCAGGCCTCACCGTTTCCTGAGGCGGCTCTCAATCCGATGTCGCCAAAGCCGGCCCAGTTTCCGTCGAAGATTAAACATGTGATTCACCTGTTTATGAACGGCGGGCCCTCGCATGTCGACACCTTTGATCCCAAGCCCGAACTGCAGCGTCGTGGTGGCGAATCGATCTCGGCCGGCAATCTCAGTACTGAGCGTCCCACGGGGGCGCTGTATCCATCACCGTTTCGTTTTCGTCGTTACGGCGAAAGCGGAATCCAGGTCAGTGAGCTGTTTCATCATACAGCACAGCATGTCGACGACATGGCCATTATTAATTCGATGCATGCGGATGTGCCTAATCATGAACCATCTCTGTTGCTGATGAACTGCGGCGAAGCGCGGCTTGTTCGGCCGAGCATGGGTTCGTGGCTGACCTACGGATTGGGGACAGAGAATGAAAATATGCCAGCGTTTGTGGCGATGTGTCCCGGCGGCTATCCGATTCAGGAGTCACAGAACTGGCAGAGCGGATTTCTGCCGGGTGTCTTTCAGGGCACGTACATCGACACCAAACATACCGAGATTGAAAAGCTGATCGAGAATATTCGCAACGACCGAGTTAATCGATCAGAACAGGCGGCTCAACTGCAACTGCTCAGAAGTCTCAACAAGAAGCATCTCGAAGAACATCCGGGGGATGCTCAGTTGGAAGCTCGAATCCAGTCGTTTGAACTGGCCTTTCGCATGCAGACGGAAGCGGCCGATGCCTTCGATGTCAGCCGTGAGCCCAAGCATATCCGCGAAATGTATGGCGATGGAGTTCAGGCTCGGCAGATTCTGATTGCTCGCCGGTTGATCGAACGCGGCGTTCGCTTTGTGCAGGTCTGGCACGGCGAAGGCCAGCCATGGGACAATCATGATGATATTGAAGTCAATCATCGTCGACTGGCCAAACAATGTGATCAGGCCATCGGGGCGTTGCTGACAGATCTCAAGCAACGTGGAATGCTGGAAGAAACGTTAATCATCTGGGGCGGCGAGTTTGGAAGAACGCCTGTTGTGGAACTTCCGAAGCAAGGTGCCAATGCCGGCAAGATCAACGGACGAGACCACAACCACTGGGGATTCACAACCTGGATGGCTGGCGGTGGAGTCAAGGGTGGCTACGTTCATGGGGCCACTGATGAATTTGGTTTCAAAGCCGTGGAGAAGCCGGTTCATGTTCACGACCTTCATGCCACGATTCTGAAACTGATCGGATTTGATCACGAGAAGTTTACGTATCGTTATGCAGGTCGAGATTTCCGCCTGACCGATGTGCATGGGCACGTTGTGGATGAACTGATTGCATAAACGCAATAAGACTCCGGGCGGTGACAGACTCTGAATGTTAAAAGTTGAGAGTCGCCAGTTTCGTGAAGATTCAGATGCGTACAGGCTGCGGATTTATAAATTCGTACCATCTGTCGGGACAACTGATTGTCTTTCAGGGGAGAAATTGATCAGACTGCGCGGCAATGTTTCGTGAGAATCTCCGCGATTGGATTGCTGCGAGTGAAGCATCTGATTGCCTGAATTTTGAACGCATGTGAGAACATGTCTGACGATGTGATCCAGGCCTGCAACTTGTCCAAGGTGTTCCAGCTCGAGGGAACAGACGTCAATGCGTTCACGGACATTTCGCTTTCCATTGCTCGCAGTCAAATGGTGGCGATCATGGGGCCCAGCGGGTCGGGTAAGAGTACTCTGCTGCATGTGATGGGTGGAATCGAACCACCGACATCCGGCGAGATTCGGATTGATGGTACAAACGTTGCCGACCTGGATGATCAGGCGCTAACGCTGCTGCGACGGCGACGAATTGGCTTTGTCTTTCAGTCGTTTAATCTCGTTCCAACGTTGAGTGTGATTGAAAATGTCACGCTGCCATTAATTCTGGACGGCGTTTCTGCACGAGAGGCCGAGCCGCGAGCTATTCTGCAACTGGAACGAGTCGGCTTATCGCATCGTCTGCGGCATCTTCCTTCCCAGCTGTCAGGCGGCGAGCAACAACGCGTTGCGATCGCGCGGGCTCTTGTGATCAATCCTTCTCTGATTCTGGCAGATGAGCCGACGGGTAATCTGGATTCAGTCCGAGGCCGCGAGATTACTCGGCTGCTGTGTGATGTGGCTCACACGGGGCAGCAGACGGTGGTGGTTGTGACTCACGATATTCGAGTCGCGTCGCAGGCGGATCGACTGATTGTGCTGCTGGATGGTCGCATTCGATACGATGGACGGCCCGGGACTGATGCGGAATGGATGGCCGCTTTGAAACTGGAGATCGACGGATGATTCCGTGGAGCTTCTCCTGGAATAATCTCCGGCTGCGTCCACTGAGAACACTATTGACGGTCCTCAGCATTGCCGGTGGAGTCGCCTCTGTCGTCGCAGTGTTGCAGGCGATCGCAGCGACACGCGTGCAGTTGGATGCGATGCAGGAAATGCTCGGTGAGCGCGAGTCTCTGGAGATCGTGGCCAACGATAAGTCCGCTTTTCCACTCAATGAGCTGCCGGAACTGAGTCAGTTTACTGGCGTACAGAAAACGATCCCGATTTTTCGAGTCTTCACCAAGATTCTCCTGGGAAACGAAGAAGCACGTGGCATCGCCCTCGGTGCGAATCTTGAAGACTATCTGGGAGGCAAAGAGTTTACGCTGGTCTCTGGACAGCTTCCGAAGACAGCGAACGAAGTGTGCCTCGAGGAAAGCGTTGCGGAACATCTACACGCGAAAGTGGGCGATGAAATCAGGATCGGCGCTCGTGGACTTCCCTGGCTGCTCACCAAGCAGATTACCGGAATCCTGAAGTTTGAAAAGATGGCCGCTGTGGAAGAGACGGCTTCGGTCTTCATGCCCATGGCCGATGCGGCGAGGCTCGGTAAGGCTGCTGGGAAAGCGACTTCGCTGCAGGTTCTGTTGAAGCCGGAGACTGATGCTGA
>CANHVD010000331.1 GCA_947463775.1 Planctomycetaceae bacterium
AGAGGTCGACACCTGTCACTCAACGACAGCATATCAACCGTCCGGCAGTTTCTGCAGATTCGGAGTCTTCGAGTTACCCAAAAAAAGCCCGGAGAAGCCACGGCTTCGCTCAGAGTCCATGGAGCAGAAAACGCCTCCGCGACCGACGACCGCCTCGAAATCCGGCAGCGATAGCACTATCCAGTTCATTCGCCGCAAGACTTGCTCGTCCAGCCCCCCAAAACACTTCCTCAGCGTCACGACCGGTGCTTTCGGCAGAAGTGTCAAATCCGGAATCATCCGCACATCCCTTACATTTTAACTCAACAGAACAGGTTTGAACCGCCGATCGATATGAGTAACCGTCACTGCCGGCGCATCCGGCACACATTCTCTGTACGGCTCGATCGGAACAATCGATGAAACCCACACGAATCTTTGCCACGGCTTCTCTGATCATCAGCAGCGTTGCTCTGATAACAGCCGCCAGTATCTCCGTCGGAGATGAACCCGGTGTTGTCCGGATGGCAGCGTTTAAGCCACAGGACGGAGCATCTGCTCCGGCCCCGACACCGGATCCTGTTGGATCAGATGGTGTGGCAACAATGAATCAGCCGCCGGCTTCAGCCGAGCTGTATCCACAGCCCGGCAACTACGCTCCCTACTTTGAGCGTTCGTTTGCCGTGACGGAAGCCGTGCCAAACGTCTTCTATCAGCCGGTACAGCCATTCGGTCCCATCGTCATGTTCGAAACGAACACCGATGACGGAATCGGATTCAACAATGGCTACCAGCGAGTGAATGCTCGATTGCCGTATCACATCATTCCTAACACGAATGTGTTGATCACGGATTTGTCCGCATCGGTAACATTCGATGGGTTGCCAGTGGCGAATGGCGGGCTTGTGTACCGCCGCTACGACGACGCCTATAACCGAATTTTCGGTGTGAACGCCTTCCTCGATTACGACAAGGGCTACGGCTACAACGAGTGGTACCGGGGAACGTTGGGTTTTGAATCACTCGGTCGCTATGTCGACTTCCGTGCAAACGGTTATTTCATGTTGGGTGACGACACATCCATTTTGAGTAACACGTTGCTCGCGGGTCTGCAATTGCAGGGCAACAATGCATTTAACCAGCGTCAGCAGGTTGCTTCAAATGCCTACTCTGGATTCGACCTTGAAACTGGCGGACCAATCCCTTTGCTTGGTCAGTATGGTCAGAACCTCTATGGAGGAGCCTACTACCTGACCAACAATAACGGTGGCGACACTGTTGGGTTCCAGGCTCGATGGGAAGCACTGATCACTCAGAACCTTACCGTCAACACACGCCTGACATCAGACGACACGTTTGGCACGAACATCTGGACGGCATTGCAGTACGAGATTCCGAACTACAAGGATCGAAGAGTTCTGCGACCGCACTCTTCCGTGCGTGAACGCCTGCAGGATCCAGTGTATCGTCACAACCGAGTCCACGAAAGCATCGATACGACGGTCACGCTGGAAGCACTTGTCAACAATGGCGAAGACTTCAATAACAACGGGCTGCTGGATGCCGGTGAAGATATCGACTGCGACGGGATTCTGGATACAGGCAGCGCACTGCCCTACTTCCTGACCCATATTGATCCCAATGCAACCGGCCCGGGTACAGGTACCGTTGAAGACCCATTCAGTACTCTTCAGGCGGCAGCACTCGCAAACAATGCAGGTATTGATATCTTCCGAATTGCACCGCGGGCCGACGACTCTGGTACCGGGCTGACAGTCAACGGCGGATTCTCTCTGTTTGATGATCAGATCATGTTGTCCTCTATCCAGGACTACAACCTCGGTGCTCCCGGAACAACAGGAAGTGTAATCCTCGGGGTTCCAACGACAACGAATCTGGGACCACTGGTCAGCAATCCCACGATGGGTGTTGGCGGCAGCGTGATTCACCTTGCCAACAACAACCGCGTCATTGGAATGCGACTCAACGCAGCCAATGCTGCAGCCACCGTCTTCGGAGATGGCTTCCAGAATGCATTGCCAATCACGAACGCTTACCTGACCTCAAACGTTGTCACAAACTACTCAACTGGTGCAAATCTGCAGGACGTCTCTGGAAAAGTTGAGATTGTCGGCAATCAGTTCAACGGCTTGCTTGGCCCATCGATTGACGGCCTCAATCTGTCTTCCGCTGCCGGAAACGATATGGACCTGCTTCTGACTAACAACACCTCAAGTAACAACAGTAACGCGGGGTTCGTTATCACAGCAAAAGCTGGAAGTACGATTAATGCAGATGATCCTGACGGTGCTCATTGCGTGACCGGCATTCTGGACAACACTGCAAATGACAACGGTGCCGGTATGGTTATCGAGGCTCAGGCTGGAGCCACAATCAATGCCGTTGTTGAAGGAAACACTGCGATCCGAAATACGTTCAACGGCCTTTCGATGACCGCAGACGGAGGCACATTCAATCTGGCCAGTCTCTCAGGTAATACCTTCAGTCGAAACCTTAACAATGGCACACGAATTCATTACCTGAACGGTGGTCTGTTCCGGTCTCTCTCTGAAGACCTTGATGGGGACGGGACTCTGGATGTTGGTGAAGATCTGAATGGCAACGACCGTCTTGATAGCGGCATTGTTTCCAATACGATGAGCAACAATATCTTCGCAGGCCTGCAGATTACAGGTGAGGATGCGAGCGTTGGCGAGTTCGACATTGGCGGGCCAATGCCAACTCTGGGGAACACGTTTATTGGAAACGCCGAAGGCGGCGTCCTTGTCGACCTGCAGGACCAGGCGACTGCACAAGTCGATGCATTGTTTAACACGGTTACTGGTGGCAATGCCGTGCCGGGCCTCACGATCGTGCTTGACTTCATCGATCCGGGCCAGGCATCACAGGTCGACATCAACGGTTACCAGGTGGATACATTCGACGTGACCAACTACGGCTTTGCAGCCACGGACTTCGATCTGGTGACGAACTCCATCCTGGCCACCCTTCAGGAATACTACAACAACTTGCCCACAGCGGCTGACGATGTAAGAAGCCCGATACCTTTCGGGAATGAACTCAACCTTGACTTTGTGATCGGTGATACCGGCGTCGCTCCGTCGAATGGGGCGACAGAATACTATGTAATGACCATTGGCGACAGCCTTAACGCCCCCGCAGGGGTAGGTGGTGAAGCTGGCGACATCGGCAACATCCGAAATGCTCTCGGCCAAGGTCCTGGCCAGGGGCTGGGCGGGATTCCGCAGGCCAATGGGGCATCCGCGATGGGTGTCTACACTAACAATGTCGTCAACGACTTTGGGCCAGGTATCAATCCACCTAACGCCTTCGACAGTGGTTTAAACGTCGATGTGAATGGTTCTGCCCCTTACGCTATCACGGCACTCACGTCTGGAAACCTCACGTTTACCCGGCGAGCACTCGGTTTCGTTGCCGCACATGAGTTGGGACATACACTGTCACTACGACACATCGTTGCAGCATCGGCTGTAACACCAACGGGACGTCAGCCGATCATGGGCACTCCGGCCTTCGATCTGTCTGTTCAAGCTCTTGTTCAGCCAGTCGAATTTGCCTTCTCCGGAACAAATCCCGGTGAAGTTCCGGGCGAAGCACCGTTTGTCCAGAACGATATCGCTCAGCTTGCTACGGCAATCGGAACTCGAGTCGCCTCCGGAGAAACCAAAAGCGGTATTCGAGTGAATGCTGCTGACAACGCTCGACTGCTGGCATCAACTTTCAACAACAACACAATCACCGGCGCATCAGATGACGGAATCGCCATCCTGATGAATGACAGTGCCGTCGCTGAAGGTGTCACGATCCAGACAAACACGATCGTCAACGGTGGTGGCAACGGTATCCGCCTGGTAGCTGACGGACCGAACGCTGAAATCCACGCTGACAACACGATTGGTGGCAGTGGTATCAATGTCTACAACGGTGTGAACTTCAACCAGGGTAACATTATCAATAATAACGACGGCGATGGCTTCCGGGCACTTGCCGCCAACAATGGCTTGATCCACGGTAACCTGATTAACAACACGATCACTGACAACGGCGGTAATGGTGCAGCTCTGATGATCGACAACGGTGGCATTGTCGACTTCGGCACGGTAGCCAACAATCGAGTCATCCGTGGCAACACAATTACCGGAAACGGCGGAGCAGGCCTGTTGTTGAATCAACTAACTAACCCGGATACTGAGGCTCAACTGGACGCCACAGTTCTTGGCAATACGCTGTCTAACAACGCGGGCGGCGGTATCCTGTCACGCCTGAACGGAGCCAACAACAATCCGCCAGCAGCACCGGTGACACCGAACAATAATCGTCTCAATCTGGTCGTAGGCGGCACAGCAGCCACAGACGCCAATACAATCAATGCCAACGGTGACGTGGGAATTGGTGTCCGGGTTGCCGGCAACGGTTCTGCAGACGTAACGATCACAAATACGACCGTCACGGGCACAACGAATGGTGCTGATCCACTACTTAACGGATCAGGCATTCACTTCAACCGAGCTGACTCGTCTCTCCTGACAGCGACCCTCGACAATGTCACTTCAACAGGTAATGCAGGTGATGGTCTTCGAGTAGAAACCCAGGGCAGTGACAAGACAGATCCGAACCTTCCAATCCCGAACACTCCAAATACAGTGGTTGTCACAGATAGCGATTTCTCGAACAACACTCTGAGTGGTGCGTTCCTCCAGACCCGTGGTGATTCAACGCTGATTGGTGACATGTCCAACAGCCGGTTTACAAACAATGGCCAGAACGGCATCGTGGTTCAAACGGCCGAGAACTCTTCGTTCGGTGACCCAACAATCGGGCCTCCTCCCGGTCGACGTTCACTGTTCAATGGTCTGATTGTTGAAGACAACGGGAATGATGGCGTGCAGATTACGGCCACTCAGAACTCTCGTACTCTTCTGGAAATCAATAGCACTGTGAACCCAACAAGCATCTCCAACAATGGTGGAGACGGAGTTGGAATTACCACGACTGGCGGTCGTTCAGATATCCTGATCACTTCCGGAGCTGCCACAACTACGATCAGTGGTAATGGCACCACGGCCGGTGGTAATGGTGTCCGATGGGATGCAAGCGGAGCATCCGAGGGTGTTGTGCGAGTCACGAAGACAGACATCCGAGGAAGCGTCGCCGGAGCATCTGAAGACGTCAACAATAACGGTATCCTTGACGCCGGCGAAGATCTCAACAACAACGGTGACATTGATGTGGCAGATGGTGACGGCATCCAGGCCAACTTCTCTCAGCAAGCGACAGCGACTTTGATTGTCGGTAACGTTGGAGAAGGAAACAGAATTCAGAATAATGAAGATGACGGTATCGCAGTCACGGCAACCGGTTCTGATGTTACTGGAAACCCACGACCGATTATCACCATCACGGATAACATCATTGGTGGCACACTCAACGGCCTGCAGGCCGGAAATGGTGGAGACGGTGTCAGTCTGAACGTCTTCGGTGGTACCGACGTTGGAATTGCCCCTGGAGCAGTTGATAACTCAATCACAGCAGCTTCACCAGGGACAGATGCGTTCAACGGAAGACTGGGTGTCTCTGAAACAGGTGCAATTCCACAATTCACCATGACGGAGAATATTGTCAGCAACAACAACGGACGAGGCGTCAACATTGCTCTGACGGGTGCATCAGGGCGAAGAGATCGCGAATTTGGCAATGCAATCTTTGATCCTGTCCGCATTCGGCTTGATGACAATACGATCGTCTCAAACGGAGCAGAAGGTATCTTCTACCGAGCAGATTCAGACATGAACCAGAGTCGCTTCGTGTTCCTGCAGAACTTCCCCGACCCTCCATTTGCAGGCTTTGACAACCTGAACTTCAGTCCGTTCCAGGCACAGTTCCTGAACTTCAATGTAGGCAGCGTCAACGGCAATACGGCTTACCTTGCTCCTTACCTGAATCTGCGAACAGTCCAGAATAGCTTGTTCACTGTGACAAACAACACGGTTCAGAACAATGGTGTGAACGGTATCACAGGGGAAGGTATCCGCATCGAAGTCGGAACGGGGGCTTATGTGGCTGCTGATATCCGCAACAATGCGTTGGGAGGAAACCTGCAGGAAGACCTGGTCACATCATCCTTCCTGTCAGCTGGAAATACATTTGACTCGGTTGATGATTCCGGTGACCTGACATTCGACTATGTCTATCTGGATGACACGGCTCAGCTCGACATGCGATTCCTGAACAATACCGGTAACCAGGTAGCTCCAAGCGACTTTGGTGCGATCTATACAAATGCAGATCCTCTCAAATCAACGATCCTCGGACCGATCGGAGTCGTTCTGCGAGATGCGGGTCTGTTCCAGGTTGATAATGGACCAAACCTGAACAATCCAAACAACGTCTTTACAAACTTCGGAGTGACGCAGGATATTCAGGCAGCGTTCACAACTGGAAACTACAACATCCGGGCTGCGGCTGATCCCGCCTTCCCGAACCTTGGCTTTGCTCCATTCCTCCCATAGTCTGGATGAACAGCAAAACCTGATCTGACTCACAGGAGCCCCGAATTTCGGCGGCTCCTGTTTTTGTTTAACGATCAAAACTCGTCAGAGGGCATTCGTTGACAGATTCCGCAATCCTGAACGAAGCCTG
>CANHVD010000332.1 GCA_947463775.1 Planctomycetaceae bacterium
GCTCTGATCCTGCCCCAATGCAGTACATCGGACCTTACGCCGGTGCGGCGATGGCTGAGTACTTCATGTACAAGGGCAAGCACACTCTGATCGTCTATGATGACTTGTCAAAGCAGGCTGTTGCTTATCGACAGTTGTCACTGTTGATGCGTCGTCCTCCAGGCCGTGAAGCGTTCCCCGGGGACGTGTTTTACTGCCACAGCCGACTACTTGAACGAGCAGTCAAGCTGAACAAGGAGCTGGGTGGTGGTTCAATGACGGCTCTGCCAATCATTGAAACTCTGGAAGGCGAAGTTTCAGCTTACATTCCGACTAACGTGATTTCGATCACCGACGGTCAGATTTATCTTGAGCCGGACTTGTTCTGGAAGGGGATTCGTCCCGCGATCAACGTCGGTGTGTCCGTGAGCCGCGTGGGTGGTAACGCTCAGACAAAGGCTATGAAGAAAGTGGCGGGAAGTCTCCGACTTGACCTTGCTGCGTTCCGTGAACTGGAAGCTTTTGCTCAGCTTGGAACAGAACTCGACAAAGACACTCAGGCACAGCTCGACCGCGGTTACCGCATGGTGGAGATTCTGAAGCAGCGACAATTCGGACCATTGCATGTTGCTGACCAGGTGGTCGCAATTTACGCAGGGACGAAGGGCTACTTTGACAAAGTGCCGGTTGCGAAGGTTGCGGAGACAGAAGCTCAGCTTCACGAGTTTATCCGAACAGAGCACGCGGACTTCCGTGACAAGCTGGTTGCAGAAGCAGCTTTGACGGACGAAATCGAACGCATGCTTAAGAAGGCTCTTGAAGCATTCGTAGCTCGTTTAGCGGTCAAGAGTTAACGGTAAAGATCTATAGAAGTGTTTCTCGGAGGGCTCACGCCCTGCCGCTCGCCCTGTAGGGATGTTGTTGATTCATGGCAAACAGACGCTTACTTGTCAAACGGCTCAAAGCGGTGCGCAACATCCGCAAGATCACGCGCACGATGGAGCTGATTGCGACCAGTCGTTTCAAAAAGGCAATGGATCGCGCTGCGGAAGCGGCAGAGTATACTCGCAAGATTTCTGAAATCGTCGGTGACCTTGGGCGAGCCAATCTGAAGTTCTCTCATCCATTGTTGGAGAAGAGAGCTGAAGAGAAGAAGAGTATTCTGCTGGTGCTGACCTCTAATCGGGGTCTTTGCGGTGGTTACAACGCGAGTGTCCTGCGACAGACGGTGGCTCATATCCGTGGCTTGAAAGAGAAGGGCATCGAGTATTCGATCGAAGTCTCTGGTAAGCGCGGAACGAAGTTCATGAACTTCCAGAAGATTTCTTTTGCCGAATCTTACACGCACTTCGAAGATCAGCCGAAGTTCGAAGAGGTAGAAGTTCTTGCTGGCCGTTATGTGCAGGATTACATCGCAGGGCGAATTGATCGTCTCGATGTGGCTTACACACAGTTTGTTTCTTCGTCGAAGCAATTCGCCGTTGTTGAATCGTTGCTTCCGATTGCCAGCCTTGGTGGTGCAGCCGGATCAAAGAACGAAGCTGAAGTGGACTACGAGTTTCTTCCATCGGCTGAGGAAATTCTGGCAGAGATTGTGCCAGCCGCGTTTCGCGCTAAGTTGTTCAAGTGTTTTCTTGATGCAGCGGTCAGCGAGCAGATTGCTCGTATGGTTGCCATGAAGGGTGCAACTGAGAACGCAGACGAGATGGCAGGCAGTCTTAAGCAGCAGTACAACCGTGCTCGTCAGGCCGGGATTACTTCGGAACTGGCGGAAATTATCGGTGGTGCCGCGGCACTGGAATAATCATGTTTCAGGTCAGTTGGCTGGTGAGTTCTACTCGCCTCGACTGAAGTAAACCTGAAGCAATCAAACGTTAAAAGATAAGCAGAGCGTCAGGCATGAAGTGGCTGGCTCTCGATGAATTTTTTGTCAATTTCGTGTACGGGGCAACTGACCCATGAGTGTCACTGCAGTAAACGGTAAGGTTTCCCAGGTAATCGGCTCAACATTCGACGCCGAGTTTCCTGAGGGGCATTTGCCTGCGATTTATAACGCCCTCAAGATCGAGGAAGTGATCAAGGGCAATCCGGTTAAAGTGACCGGCGAAGTTCAGCAGCATCTGGGCGGTGGCCGTGTTCGTTGCGTTGCTCTGGGAAGCACCGACGGCATGCGTCGCGGCATGGCTGTTGTTGACACCGGCAAGCCTCTTTCAGTTCCGGTTGGCAAGGGAACTCTCGGACGGGTGTTCAACGTTCTGGGAGATCCGATCGACGGTCGCGGCGAAGTTCCTCACGAGGAACGTTGGCCGATCCACCGCGATCCGCCACCATTGGAAAGCCTCAGCGCCAAGACGGAAGTATTCGAAACGGGGATCAAGGTTGTTGACCTGCTGACTCCGTTCGTCCGCGGTGGTAAAGCGGGGCTCTTCGGAGGAGCTGGTCTGGGCAAGACTGTTATTCTGACCGAGATGATTGCTCGTATCGCCAGTGCTCACGGGGGTTACTCTGTGTTCGCGGGCGTGGGCGAACGAACTCGTGAAGGAAACGACCTGTGGCTTGAAATGCAGGAAACAGAGATCGGAACAACCGGTCGTCACGTTATCGAACAGACCTGCATGGTGTTCGGTCAGATGAATGAACCACCGGGAGCTCGTCTGCGAGTTGCATTGTCAGCTCTGACAATGGCGGAATGGTTCCGTGATGCGACCGGATCTGACACGCTGTTGTTCGTAGACAACATTTTCCGCTTCTCTCAGGCCGGTTCTGAAGTGTCTGCTCTGCTGGGACGTATGCCGTCTGCGGTAGGTTACCAGCCGACGCTGGGTACAGAACTTGGTCAGCTTCAGGAGCGAATTACTTCAACGAAGAGCGGAGCCATTACTTCGGTACAGGCGGTTTACGTTCCTGCGGACGATCCGACTGACCCTGCTCCGGCGACTGCGTTTGCTCACCTTGACGCGTTCATCTATCTGGAACGAAAGATCTCCGAAAAGGGGATTTATCCGGCGATCGACCCGTTGGCTTCTTCAAGCCGAATTCTCGATCCGCAGTATGTTGGTCAGCGTCACTATGATGTGGCTCGCCGCGTACAGCGAACTCTGCAGCGTTACCGCGAACTGCAGGACATCATCGCGATTTTGGGTGTTGACGAATTGAGCGAAGACGACAAGATGGTGGTACACCGTGCTCGTCGTATCGAGCGATTCCTGTCTCAGCCGTTCCTTGTTGCGGAAGTATTTACCGGCAAGGCGGGTAAGATTACTCCGCTGGCGGATACGATTCGCAGCTTCGAAGAACTGTGTGACGGCAAGTGGGACCACTTGCCAGAATCAGCATTCATGTACGTGGGTGCGATCGAAGAAGCTGAAGAACAGTACAAGAAGATGCAGCAGGCTTAAGGTCAGGATAAGTTCTTGTAGAAGCCGGATTTACTTTTGGCTCAGCAGCAGGACTTAGAGTGACTAACAGAAGAACACGGACTTGAAATGGCAGAGCTCAGCTTAGTTCTTGTGACTCCGGAACGGACATTGTTCGACAAGCCCGTTGCGTCGATTCGTGTTCCGTTGTTTGACGGGTCGGCTGGTTTTTACCCTGGTCGTGCTCCTCTGGTAGGACGATTGGGGTTGGGCGAGCTACGTCTGACCGATTCTTCTGGTGCTTCAGAGTCATACTTCATTGATGGCGGATTCGTTCAGGTCAAGGGATCTGTCGTTTCTGTTCTGACCAACGGGGCAACTCCGGTGGCAGAAATCAGTCGCAAGGCGGCCGCAGCGAAGATCGAAGAAGCGAAAGCAATCCGAGCAAAGAGTGACGAGGAATTTGCCGTCGCGGCCCGTCGGCTTGAGAAAGCTCGGAAGATGCTGGTACTCGCAGGTAAAGATTAATTCTGGTCGGACCATTTTGTGGTCGGCGAACTTAATGTAGAATTCTGAAGCTCGGTCCTGATTGCAGGCCCGGGCTTTTCTTTCATTCACGCGGTTGTTTTTTGATTGAAGGTCGGAGTCAAACGATCATGAACAAGTTTGATCCACGCATTGATGATCTGGTAATGGAAACCCGAACTCAGTGGGATCCTTCCGTTGGCAATCTGTCAGATGAAGATCGTCGTTGGGTTTCCAAAGCGATCCATGAGCAACCTCAACTGGCGTCTCAGATCGCTTACGAGCGCAGCCACACCGGGTTTACTCGCACAATTACGGTAAAGCTGGACGATATTCAACGTCTGTACGTCAGCCGTCGTTGATCCTGCGTTAATCCTCCTACGATGGAGTTGGCCCCTGATGGAATTCTCGCGATGAGCTGTTGTCGGTTCGACATCAACATTGTGAAGCCTTCCTGACGCAAGTGGCCCCGATCAGATTTGCCCCTCAAGACAAATGCTCAGTCGTCTGTTTTTCGCAGGGACAGCCACGTCGGTGTAGAGCTCTGTGCGTTGAAAGCATGCGGGGTCCAGCCAGAGCGAGTTTGAGAGATCTGCCCACAGAATCCGGAACTGGAACTGCTGGCAAGTTTTGAGGCCTGAAAGCGTGCAACTTCCGATCGCCTACGGTGAGGAGTTCGTGAGGCATCTGACTGCACTCAGCAGGCAGACTCCTTTCAACTACAAGGACCTGCAGCAGATCAAAGCGATGAACCGTGAGGATCTGGCGGAGCGATTGAAATCTGAGTGCCCGCAGATCTCTGATTTTGTGCTTTTGAACTCGGCACGGGAGGTCGCTGAGCGAGTTCATCAGAAGAGGATGGAACTTGCGGTGGCTTCAGCGCGTAGCTCCAGTGTTCAGGGGGCTGCTTCATTGCTGGAGTTTGTCGTTCAACTGTTTTCTGCCACGGTTTAACGAGGCCCCGCTTGGGGGTAATCAGTTGCCTCGCCGTTGTTGCATCGATACCGTACCCGTTTGATTTCCCACTCAAGTGCTGCGATTCGCGGCCTTGGTACAGAACGGTCCATTACGGAGCAGTGAAAACGTGCGTCAGGTGAATCGCTGGATATTATTGGTTGCGGCCATACTGCAAATTGCCGCAAGTGGAGAATTGATGGCTCAGGGGCCGTCGAAGGAACTCGCCATCAAGCTGATGTCGCTGCCTCCTCGGCCTAAACGTCCGGATCTCCCGCCCAGCCAACTTCCATTGCAGTTTATTCAAAGCGAACGCGTTGGCTTTCTGGGGAACTCCTCCGCAGAACGAATGAACCTGTTCGGCCACTTTGAAACTCTGTTGCATACCCGATTTGCCGACAAAGAACTGATCGTTCGCAACTTTGCACGTCCTGCAGAAGAAGTCGGAATCCAGCAGCGATCCGCCGACTACACCGCGTTGGATGACCCGCAGTTGGCTTTCGGTGCTGATACTTACTTCTGCTTCTTTGGATTCAACGAATCCTACAAGGGACCAGAGGGGCTCGACACGTTCAAGCAGCAGTACAAGCAGTATCTTGACATGATCACCGGCCGATATCCGCGCGACGATGAAAAATCGCCGCCGCGATTTATCCTCGTCTCCCCGTTCGCGTTTGAGCCGACTGGCGATCCATTGCTGCCGGACGGCGAAAAAGAAAACGCTAATCTGAAGCTTTATTCAGCAGCCGCCGCAGAAGTGGCGGCCGAGCGAAAGTTGGCGTTTGTTGATGTCTTCGAGGAATCATTGAAGCTCGTCACTCAGAAACCCGGCATGCAACTCACCATCAACGGCGCGCATTTGAATGCGTCGGGCGATCAGGAGATTGCTCGGTTGATTGACGAGAAGACTTTTGGCTCGGCTTCTCCGGCGAGCTTCGGCAGTGAAAAGTACGAAACGCTGCGAGCGGCGATTGTTGATAAATCCTGGGTTCATCTTCAGGACTATCGTATGCTCAACGGCTGGTACGTTTACGGCGGACGACGCACCTATGACACCGAAACGTTTCCTCGTGAATACCTGAAGATCCGCAAAATGGCGGAAGTTCGTGATCGATATGTGTGGGATCTGGCTCAGGGCAAGACGGATGTTGCCAAGCCGGACGATTCGCAGACCGGTGAGCTGTTTGTTCCCAAGACGCGTTTTGGTGAGCCTCGTCAGGATTATTCAGAAGCAGAAGAGCTGCGATATTTGACGCCTCAGCAATTGATTGAACAAACGACTGTTCCAAAGGGCTTCCAGATTCAGGCGTTCGCAGATGAAACGATGTTTCCGGAACTCGCAAAGCCGGTGCAGTTGAACTTTGATAACAAAGGTCGGCTGTGGGTGGCCTGTATGCCAACGTATCCTCAGTGGAAACCAGGAGATGCTCCGCCAGACGATCGCTTGATCATTCTGGAAGACTCCGATCACGATGGTAAGGCTGATGCCTGCAAGGTCTTCTACGACAAGCTGCACTGCCCAACCGGGTTTGAATTCTGGAATGGCGGCGTGCTGGTTGTCGATCAGCCTCGTATGTTGTTCCTGAAAGATACGGATGGCGACGACAAAGCCGACGTTGTTGTTCAACTGATGGATGGCTGGGCCTCGGATGACACTCACCACACCTGCGGAGCTTTCGAATGGAGCCACGGCGGCAAGCTGCACATGCTGGAAGGCATTGCGACCAGCACGACTCTGGAAACTCCATGGGGACCTCATCGCAGTCAGGGAGCTGGTGGTGCTTATGTGATGGATCCTCGTTCATTGAAGATTCGCCAGTTTGCACTGCCCGGTCAGTACAACA
>CANHVD010000333.1 GCA_947463775.1 Planctomycetaceae bacterium
TAACAATCAGGGGAACTTTGGAACACGTCGCGAACGTCCACCGCGCCAGCAGGATCGCAATTCACCCCGAGGTGATTCACGTCCAGCGGGGAATGATCGCCAACGCAACAATGGTCCGAGAAATGACCGACAGCCCGGTCAACGAGGACCAGTCGACAGGCCACAAGCAGAAAGGCCAGCGACAGATCGAGCACAAGCGACAGACCGCGTACAAGCCTCCGACAGGCCAAAAAGCGAACAGCCAAAATCAGAAACTGCCGGTAACCGACCTCCTCGTGAACGATCCCGTGGGCCTGCGAAGCCTGAGCGATCTCGACCGGCTGTGGAGGATGATTTCGGGACAGGCCTCGAGGGAACCGTTCCTCCAGTTCTGGCCGGGGCGCAGCCAACTCTGAACGGCCAGGCCAACGATGAGGACGATGATCTGGATGGAACAGACGCCGAGCCGGATGAAGCAATTGGACCGGATGGTGAACGACGACCTCGACGCCGTGGACGACGCCGCGGAAGACGCCGTGGGCGAGCAAACAGCGGTGGCGATGCTTCCGCTGCTCCTGAAACGCCACCTGAATGATTTGGCCTGATGTATTCCTTTGGGATGTGCTTCGTAAGGCCGATTTTCGCGATTGCGACTGGATTGGGTTAACGTGGCAACCGCAAGCCGGAGTTGTTACCGTTCGCCGCAGCCGAATATGATTTGTTTGAAGTCCCTGTTCAGCAGTTCCGGAACTTTGTTCTCTGCACGGTATAAAAAGAGGCCGGGTTTTCGCGGGATGCGTCATTAAGACCATTGCCGCATTGATGGCCGCCTACAGAATAAACATTGTCGAGACAAGCCGGGACTTGAATCTTTTACCTCCTGTGATTTCTCGGAGTCGATTTCAAAATGCCACGACGTCTGATTGCTTTTTCCCTGTTGTTGTTTGCGGCCCCGATGGTTCAGGCTCACGAAGGCCACGGTCATCCAGACCACGCTGAGGGAATTTTGCATTACGTGGTCAACCCTTCGCATTCTGTCGTCGGACTCTACGCCGCTTTGGTGATCACCGCGGCCATCTTTGTGGTGCGACGACAATTCAAGAAGCGATCGCAGAAGTTGGTTGAGAATACTTCCACTGCTCAGTCACGGTAGCGTCCGCCACCACTGGCCCTCGCTGCACGTTGCCATCGTTCTGTGGGCTGACTTATGAGCACGTGCCGCAGAAATTCTGGCGGGTGATCCGTGCCGCATGTCACCTTCGTACCGATGACCGGCTTTCGCGTCCGCGAGCCGCAGATGCTGGAACTTGGGATGAGTCTTCCCGGGCTGCAGCAGCGAGCTTCCGCAATCGCTGAACTGCCGGCGTTGGGCGTGCTGACACTCGCCGGATTGACGCCAGATCCGTGGACGTGCAGCTATCGCGGGACGTCCGAAGTTTCTGAAGCATCGATTGAAAAGATTCTTGCCGATCGACCCGATCTTGTCGCGATCTCTGCACTGACCGCGTCTATCGAAGAAGCCTATCGCCTTGCTGCTCGTCTTCGACCTCACCAGATTCCAACCGTCATCGGCGGACTGCATGTCAGTGCTTGTCCGGAAGAAGCAGAGACGTGGTGCGATTCCGTGATCGTGGGACGAGGAGAATCTGTCTGGCCTCAGGTGCTGCAGGATGTATTGGCAGGGACTCTGCAGCGTCGCTATGTGGTCGCGTTGAACACGATGCCGCTGTGGCCGATGCCTCGCTTCGACCTGCTACCTCAGACGCCCGCACGATTCACGTTGCAGACTCAGGCCGGGTGCCCGCTCGCCTGCGGTTTTTGTGGAGCCAGTCGACTACTGAGTCGATTTGCGGAAAAACCCGTTGAGCGAATTCGCGAAGAGCTGGCCGAGATTCAGCGGCTCATGCCTCGACCTCTAATCGAACTGGCGGACGATAACACGTTCGCCGGTTCACGCGATGTGAATCCTCTGTTCGACACGCTGCAGGATGCCGGAGCACGCTGGTTTACCGAAGCCGACTGGCGGATCGGCGAACGTCCCGAAATCCTGCAAAGACTGGCTTCATCTGGTTGTCAGCAGGTGCTGATGGGAATCGAATCGCTTGTGTTTCGCTATCCCGGCATGGGCGAAAAACAGGCGGAGCTGAATCGCATCATGAACGCGGTCGATGCGATTCAAAATGCGGGAGTGGCTGTGAATGGCTGCTTGATCATCGGGGCGGATGGCGAGACCGCTCAGTCGCTGGAATCACTGACGGAGTTTCTGCTGAACTGTTCTTTGGCGGAGATCCAGGTCACGCTGCAAACTCCGTTTCCCGGGACCAGTCTTTATCGTCAACTGCAATCGGAGGGACGCCTGCTGACAGAACGAGGCTGGTCAGCCTACACATTGTTTGACGTGACCTATCAGCCGGACTTCATGACCGTGGAAGATCTGGAATCCGGTTTCCGTAACGTCCTGCGCCGCGTCTTCTCCGCCAGCGCGACACGGCGTCGTAATCAAATCCGCCGTCAGATCCGCAGTTCGGCGAGAAGCAAGTCTCGTACGAACTAATCGGGGTCAGCGACTGGCGTTGACATCATCCTCAATCGGCTCGAATTTCACGCCGCGATACAATTCCGAGATGGCAATGGAAATGCCGAGCGATTTCAATTCGAAATCTGCTGTAAGTTCTTTCTGTTCGTGAAACAGCCAGTCGCCGTTCGGCTGACGAGTGAATCGTTCGACATGTGAACGATCCTGCGCGATCAGAATTAGTTCTTTCAATGATGCGATCTGGCGATAGTGGTTAGACTTCTTACCGCGGTCGTATTTTTCGGTCGAATCAGACAGGACTTCGACAATCACAGTGGGATTGAGAAGAGTGTCGCGATGGTCGTCATCAAACAACAGTTCGCCACAGACGATAGTCGCATCAGGATACGTATACAGACCCGTCGATTGAACCTGAACCCTAAGATCACTGTTGAAGACGATGCATGGTTTGTCTCTGAGTGCGTTGCCTGCCTCTCGCACGAAATTCGCCGCGATCAAGCTGTGATTCGCGGAGCCCCCGCCCATCGCGAAAATCTCCCCCTGATAGAATTCGCTTTTGATTGACGCCTGGCGTTCGCGAATCAGATACTCCTGTGGCGTGATTCTCTTGAGTGCTGTTGACACGGTTTGCTCCTTTCAGAACTATGGGACCGCCGTAAGATAACTCAGCGATCAAAGAAAAGCATCAGGTTTTTGATCGTACTGGCAGTGCTAAGCAACGGCGTTGTCGTTAAACGAAGATGCTCAAGACACGATGAAACGGCACTTTGCTGACCCGTGTCTTGTCCCATGGCATGAAAAAAGGAGTCGCACTTCTGTACGACTCCTTGAATTCTGGCGGAGAGTTCTTTGCAGTACGCGAAAGCCGGATTACTCCGCTTCGGTCAACTCAGCGACAACTTCCTGGCCTTCAGGAGCGATTGCTTCCGGGGTTTCAGTGACATCTACAGCGTCCGCTTTGTCTTTGCAGCAGCCTTTTTCGCCGCTTGCTTCGCATTCAGCACCAGCGGCGGAAGTCAACGTGGCGTCAGTGTCGCCTTTGGCACAGCAACTGCCAGATGCTTCACTGCAACATGAAGAAGCGTCGCCTGCAAGACCTGTCAACATAGACGCAGTTCCGCTGGCACAGCATGAGCCTGCTTCAGTTTCAGCTTCGGCCGATGTGAAGACTGACTCGCCCGTCATTGGGCAAACAAGGCAGCTTTTGCCATCTGTTGAACTGTACGAATAACTCACGTACGCAGTGCTGGCGATTGCGACGAGAAAAAACAGTGATTTCATTTCAATGATTTCCGGGAAAGAAAGTGCGGACTCTTCGTGAGCTGACTGTCAAAGCAGGCTGGACGTCAATAAGTGTGGTCGTTTCGGGACGTTCTGTGAAGTCGCTCACAGTCGACAAGTGTTGCTGAGAATCTGACCTCAGGACTTTACGCTGGCTCTGGCTTTTGGACTGCGAAATTTCAGAACACGTCAAACTTTTCGACCAGTCTGAGACAAATCCCGTCATCTCAGGCCGTTTTCACCTTCCCATTTTCACACGCCAGTCACTTTCCGTCAATCTGTCATCTGTACAGAACAGGAACGTAGACGTTTCGTCGACAGATGATTCACAGACTGGCTTTCTACATCCTCAGTGACAGTGGTGTTGTGGCGGGAAACTTTTAACACTGTAACCTCGCGGTATAGCCGCCTCAGCACCACCGAGCATCATTTGAGACACACATGACAGATCCTTCTGCAGAGTTCGCGCTACAGACACCGTCCGAAGAAAGGCTGGCTGAACAAGCACGGCCGCAGGCTGTTACGCCGCTGACGTTGATCTGGTTTTTGATGGGACGGCGGTCTGCGATTCTGGATGTTGCGGCGAGTCCTTATGCGTTGGTGCTGGGTGGTGTGCTGGTTCTGTCGGCGGGATTCGCTCGAGAATACGATGGCGAAGATCTGCTGCATGAACCGTGGCATCTGCTGATTCCTCACGGTGCGTCACTGCTCACAGCGTTCCTGTTGTACATGCTGGTTCGCCTGACGGGAATTGGGAAGACTCAACGGCTTCCGACATTCTTCCGTGGCTTCCCAACGTTTCTCCGACTGTACTGGATGACGGCACCGCTCGCGTGGCTTTATGCCATCCCCTTTGAACGCTGGATGAGCCCGGGCGATGCAACGCTCTGGAACCTGCGCCTGCTGGGGATCGTTTCAGTCTGGCGAGTTGCGCTCATGATTCGCGTCATCGGTGTCGCCTATGGGGCTGGACCACTGTGGCGAGTGATCGCAACGGTGCTGCTGTTTGGCGATGCGGTCATGCTGATCGCGATTCAGTTCGTGCCGGTGCCGGTACTGCACCTGATGGGTGGCGTTCGCATGACGGAAAGCGAACAAATCCTGCAGGGGGCAACTTTGTTGCTGCAGATTGTCGGCTTTCCTTCGCTGTTGATCCTGCTGATCATGACTCTGGCCCCCACAGCGACACCGTGGACACCGATAAAATTTTCACAGCCCAGCCGAGTGCATGGAACGACGTGGTTGTTGGCTGCAATATCGATCCTGATCTGGCGGTTCATCTTGCCTGTGACTCAGCCGGAGCAACAACGACGACGCGTGGCAGAACAATTGATCATCGCACGAGACTTTCCTGCTGCGTTCATGTTTATGTCGAAACATGAACAAACTGACTTTCCACCACATTGGAGTCCGCCGCCGCATGTGGCTCAACCCAATCCAGTGCCGCCGATCAATGATCTGATCGAAGTGCTGATCCACGAATCTCCGGCAGAATGGGTGCGCGCTATTTTCCTTGAAAAATTCCGCAACACCACTGAACAAACTCTGACGCGGTATGGCATTGTCAGTGACGAGCAGCTTTCATCCACGCTTAGAATCCTTGACCGTTTACCGCTTTCGGAATGGTTGCCTGACGATGAGTGGCGCAGAGAGGAAGCGATCGGGTTTCTTCGACAGCTTTCCAGTAATTCCAACCGTGTTCTGTCTGAGTCGGATAAGGTTTGCCTGCTGCGCATTCTGGAAACGTTGCCACCGCTGGCCACGACAGAGGATCAACCCACAGATCACCCCACAGCCCCGAAACCGTTGGATGAAGCGAAAAGCGAATAGCGGTGCTCTGTGACGAAACATTGGAATCGGTATGGCTGTTCAAACGATTGTCACGCCATGCGAATGTCTGGGTTTCCATTTTGTAACGATCGCTTAACGCCGGGACAGGCAAGACGTTTCTATCCCCGCACAATCGCGCGGGTGTTGCGAAGAAACAACAGGAGTCAAAGATTTTCCGTAGATCCCCCCACGCTCTGAAGTTAGCTTCGTGCAGTGCTGATCAGCTGAACCTCACCAGGTTAAACCTCGTTAGGTTCCGCGTGATGGATCAGCGTGTGCATCTGAGTTTTCGGGCCCTCCCACCATCGGGCCGTCCCTGTTCTTCAATGTGGTGAGTGAGTCAGAAAGCAGATTCGACGTGGCTTCCAAAGACCTCCAAATTACACGGACTCAGTCGACCCGGCTTATTACGTCTCCAGAAGCCTCAGCAACTTCTTTGGGAGTTTCAGCCGGTAATCCTGTCGAGATTGTTGCCGGAGCCCTGAAGCGGCAGTGGTTGCGTCTGCTGGTGGCAACACTTGTCAGTGCGGGGGTTGCCTGGGCGATTGCAACCAGCTTTGCAACTCAGAAAGTAACCTCGCGGCTCACTTTGTCCTCGCAGTCGCTCCCGGCGACAAGCCAGAACGTCTACACCGCGCCGAATCCGAACGTGGCTGCGATGCTGCTGAAGTCACCCCGAATTCTGCAAACCGTAGCTGAACGACACAATCTGCCGTCGGCTAACATGCTCGCGCGGATGATCAATCTATCTCCAAATCTCGCAACCTCCAGCATCGAAGTGGCACTCGTCCAGACTGACACGGACAAAGCCATCGCCATTCTGGATGATGTTGCGGGTGAACTCATCAAGTCAATCGCTGCGGATCGCAAACAGACACTTACGGAACACGCCGGATACATTCGCGAGCTTTTAGCGACCGCCAAAAGTGACCTCACCGGTGGACGTAAAGAATTGGTGAGGCTTGAGGAGTCGTTGCGATTGAAGGGCGCGGATTCTTCGCAGAAGAATGCA
>CANHVD010000334.1 GCA_947463775.1 Planctomycetaceae bacterium
CCGACCACCACAATGCCGATTTTGCTCGTGCATCCGGACTTCGAAACCAATGCGTTGGGACTTGATCTGAGTCAGTTTCAGGTCAAGAAGATTGATACCCCGATGCTGCGGGATCTGGTGCTGATCGATTGCCCGGACCCAGATACCAGCGAAGGAGCAGACACGGGTAGCAATCTGGCACGGCTCCGCGCGATCCTGCCGCATTGTGATGTCCTGCTCTATGTTTCGACTCAGCAAAAATACCGAAGTGCTCGCATTTCTGAAGAGCTGGCCGATGCGGCGGCCGGTTGTCGGCTGGTCTTTGTGCAGACGCATGCCGATCAGGATTCCGATATTCGCGATGACTGGAAACAAAATCTCGCGCCGGCGTATCAGGTTCCGGACATGTTTTTTGTGGATTCACGGCGAGCCATGCGTGAGCAGGCTCAGGGGCAAAGAACGTCGGGAGACTTCGGCCGCCTGATTGACCTGCTCACCAACCAACTGGGTGCGTCGCGCCGAGTGGCGATCCGACGAGCCAACCTGATTGATCTGCTGGAAGAAGCCCTGACGTTGTGTCGAGTCGACTATGACAAACGACTTAAAGATGTTCGTTCGCTGCAGGATATTCTGGAACAACAGCGGACAAAATTGCGAGATTCTTTAACGACTCAACTGCGTGATGAGTTGTTGCTGAATCGAAATCTCTGGGAACGCCGTCTGCTGGCTGCTGTCACTGATATCTGGGGATTCAGTCCGTTCAGTTCAGTACTTCGCTTCTACAACGGACTCGGAGCTTTCATTGCATCCTTCAGTTTCTTTCGGGCACGCTCGTCGGCCCAGATGGCTTTGATCGGGGCGATGCAGGGGGCCAGGTGGGTAAAGTCGAAGGTGGAAGAGAACGACGCCGATTCCACGCTGGAGCGACTGGCTTCCTTCGGGATTGCCGATCAGCATCTGCAGGAAGCGCGGATGGTGGTTTCGGGATATGTCCACAGTGCGGGAATTCAGACGGAAGATTTCAGCGATCGGCGAGATCTCAGTCAGCTTCGCCGTCGAGCGGCTCAGGTTGAAGGACAGTTTCTGGGGGATGCTCGTCGAGCCATCGATCAATTGATTGAAGAGCTGGCTGAACAGCACTGCACAAAGCTCATACAGTATCGTTATGAAGGTCTGTTCCTGCTGTATGTCGCGTTCCTGATCGGGCGTGTCGGATACAACTTCTTCTGGAGCTCATTTCTTGCACCAATCCTGGGGGCAAGAAGTGAAGCGGAACCATTGCTCGCTGTCGATTTTTACATTCCGGCGGTGCTGTTTTTAGTGCTGTGGTCCGGCCTGCTGGTCATGATCTTCATCTGGAATCTTCGCCAGGGGCTTTCCGAGCGAATTCATCAGCTGGCCCAGTCCATGGTGGAGACTCGGATCTCCGAAGGACTGTTTCCAGCTTTGGAAGCAGCCTGCCACGAAATCGCGCAGGAGGACAGGTCGCTGACCGAACTTCTGGAACAGACCTCCCGATTCCGTCGACATCTGGCGGAATCCACTGCGTTCCTCGGCAGCCAGCGCCGCACCTGATGCGAATTCCGGATGTGCCGAATCTGATGGATTGAAGAGCGCTGCCGGATTTACCGAAAACAGACCCTGGGGGATCCAATAGTCGGACCGCGCCTAGCGCCGTCGTTGACTGGCAACTGAGGATGAAGGGGCTGTCCCGATGAGGCGTATTAATGAGCAGTTGGCATTCGCGCAGATTCTGCCGCTGCTTGCTGCAATCAGCATTGTCTCCGGAAGTGTCGGGCTTGGTGAAGAACCGTTCTCTAACGAACTCGGCGCCAAGTCGCCCAAAGACGAACCGCAGGTCATCCTTCTTGAGAGCCCCAATAAGGTTCCGATTCGCCCCGCGTCCGGAGCGATTCTCGAGAGCAATGATCCGTTGGTGAAGCTGGTTTATGAGACTCGTGAGATAACCCGCCAGCGACTATTGAACACAACCGACCATACACCATGGCAGATGATGCATGGATTGCTGGGATTGCGTCAGGACTTCCTGATTAACCATAACGGGCAGACGATCAACGGTCTGGAATGGATGCAGACTGGTCCGATGTTCAAAAACGAACCGTGGTTTCAGAAAACCTCCCACGGTGGTCGTGCTCATCCATTCAATCATCCTTACTGGTTTGAAGGGCACATCAATCAGTCGCTCGCGATTCTGGCCATGTGCAATCTGCCACTTGATACACAGTTCGGCACTCCACAGGGGCCGATCACGATGCGGGACATGCTGAAGAATGCTCAGATGACCGCAAATGCCAAAGAGGAAGTCACCTGGACTCTGTGGGCTCTGGCCACTTATCTGCCATCCGATGCCGAATGGATCAATGAGAAGGGTGAACGCTGGAGTATCGAAAGACTTGTTCTCCTCGAGACAGGCAAACAAGTTGGCGGTCCAACATCACCCTGCGGAGGAACACACGGACTCTTCGCGCTGGCTCGTGCTCGCAATGTCTATATGAAAACCGGTAAGCCTCTGCGTGGAGTCTGGGCTCAGGCCGACCAGAAAATCCAGAAGTATATTCGAACCATTCAGTCTCAGCTGAATAAGGATGGTTCCCTGTCATCCAACTTCTTTCGTGGGCGAGACTACAAGCAGGACTTCGACAAGCGTATGGCCAGCATGGGTCACTTGCTGGAATTCATGATGGTCGCTCTGCCTCAGGAACGCCTGAAAGAACCGTGGGTTCGTAAAGCGATTGAAGCAACGGCCAATGATCTCAAGAATAATCGCAAAGCTTACGTCAGTTGCTCGCCGTTGTATCACGCGACGGATGCGTTGACGATTTACCTTGAGCGAGTTCTCCCGCAGCAGCAGGCCGTTGCACAGCAGCCTCAGAACACCAAAGCGATTTCGAATTCACAGCCATTGCCATCGGGAACTGCGACGACCACAACACCGTCAGCGAAAACTCCCGGAGCCGCTCCTGCTGCATCAACCCCGGCGACGTCGGGTACGCCCGTTGTCTCAACGCCTCCTGCAATTCCGGGAGCAGCCGTTAATCCTGGCACGCCTTCTGTAATGCCGCAAACCGGTACACCGGCGGGAACAACACCATCCGCGAACCCTGTAACACCAGTACCGGCTGTTCCATCGCCGACAACGCCAGCACCGATGCCGCCTGCGGGACCAACACCTGCGGCTCCTTCGTCAACGTCGCCGTCAGCGACACCGATGCCGATTCCAGAGAATCCTCTGAAGCAGATACCATTGCCGGATCCGGCGGATGAGCTTCCGGCTGAAACACCTCCACCGGCCGCTCCCGCACTCGTACCGACTCCGACACCAATGACTGCAGCAGAGCCATCACTTCAGCCGTTGCCCGCAGAGACTGTTGTGACAGTCGTGCCATCGGAGGTGGTTGCTTCTGAGGTTCGGTCAATGCCATCACCGACAGTTGTGATTGCAGCATCAGTTGGTTCAACACCCACGGTTTCTGCCGAAGAAATCCCACTGATCGCTGGCCCAGCAGAAGCAACGTCTGTAGTGATGCCGCCGATGCCATTGATCATAGCGGCACCTGGCAGCGACTCGAACACGCCCTCAGTGAAGGTGTCAACCGCGGTTGAGACTCCGGGAACAAACGCGGAAACAAAAACGGCCGCGTTGCCTGACTCAACACCCGCGCCGGGAGATAAGAAGCCGGCACAGAAACGCTCTGTCGAATGGAAAGCAACTCCGATTGAACGACGAAAAACGATCGTCGTGGAAAGCCCGCCAAGCGTCTGAAGTCGGTGCTTCGCGAAGTCTCCATGTTGCCTTAGGATGGCCATTCTTGCCCGTCGTAAGTTTGTCGAACAAGAAGTCCAGCCCACGTTCTGACATCTTGCCAGGCACTGATGGATGCTCGAGCCGCTGGCCGGGAGCTCCGTTGCTGACGCTTCGAATTGTGTGATACTTCGACCCGGTACGCTCGGCATTCAAAGGCTTGCCAACGCCAATAATGCCGATGCTTGACTCTCCGATTCTCCACCCTGCCGTCAATGGTGGTCAATCTGGATGG
Organism: Planctomycetaceae bacterium; assembly: GCA_947463775.1. Taxonomy (GTDB): domain Bacteria; phylum Planctomycetota; class Planctomycetia; order Planctomycetales; family Planctomycetaceae; genus SXXK01. The sequence continues at coordinate 4,038 of CANHVD010000334.1, forward strand.
GGCTCGTTGAAGTTGGAGCCCCTTGAAGATCGCACAGAGCCTGCAGATTCACTATCATCACCTCTGCGTCGGTTCGACGCGTCCAACGTAGCTTATTTCACCACCACTTTCCTGACACGGGCTTTGGGGACTCACTATCATGACGGCTCAGTTGAGCGATTTTGCCAGATCATTAAATGTTGAAACCGCCTTTACAGTACTGGCAGTCGCCAAGAAGTTGAAAGCCGCCGGCAAGGATGTTGTCGAGCTGGAAATTGGCGATAGCCCGTTCAACAGCACCGCGTCAGCGATCCAGTCCGGGCTTCAGGCGATTAATGACAATCAGTCGCATTACTGCCCGTCTCCTGGACTCCCCGAGTTCCGTGACGCGGCCGCTCGATTTCTTAAGCGGGAGTTCTCCATTCCAGTCGCGGCCGAAAATATCGCCGTCGGCCCTGGTGCGAAAGTCTTCGAGCAGTTCTTCTGTGAAGCCTTCCTGAATCCCGGCGACGGATGTCTCATCTTCAGCCCTCACTTCCCAACGTACATCCCCAATATTCAGCGCCGTGGTGCGCGAGCTGTCCTGAAGCCACTACGACAGGAAACAGAATTCCGTCCGCAGGTTTCGGACATTGAAGACTTCCTGAATACAGATCCCGCTCCACGCGGCATCTTTTTGAACTCACCGCACAATCCGACCGGCGGCATCACTACGGAACAGGATCTGCGCGATATCGCGGATCTGGTGCGAGGTCGCAACGTTGCAGTGTTCAGCGATGAGCCTTACTGCCACATGATCTGGAAAGGTCAGCATCATTCCTTGCTGGCTCAGCCGGGAATGCTGGATCAGTGCGTCGCCGCTTACACGTTCAGCAAGTCGTACTCCATGAGCGGCTGGCGACTCGGCTTCTGTGCTGCGTCACGCGAGATCATTGATGCAATCGGCAAGATGATCAATACGACACTGTCCTGCACACCACCGATCGTTCAGCTCGCAGGTCGCGCGGCACTTGATCAGGACTCCAAAGAGCGTGATGAGACCATGCTGAAGTTTCGTGAGAAAGTTGTGTTGCTCACAAACGGCCTGAACAAGATCGAAGGCTTCTCATCGCTCGATCCAACCGCCACGTTTTATGTGTTCCCAAGCGTCAAGCCGGTCTGCAATCGCCTGGGCATCACCAGCCACGGACTCGCTTTGTACTTCCTGGAAGCGGCTGACGACAAGTTCGGCGTCGCCTGCCTGGGCGGCGAGTGCTTCGGTGAAGCGGGTGGTGGCTTCCTGAGATTCAGTTGTGCAGAGCCGAACGATCGTCTGGAACAGGCTCTGGCCTTTATCCCGGTCGCGTTGTCTCGCACAGATCGCATCAATGCATGGCTGCAGGCTCACCCGGAATTCCGCCTGAAGCAACATTACACATAGGCGGTAAAGTGGGCGGCTGTAAAGTTCGCGAAGCTTTGCCAGCGAATATTAAGAGCGCTCCCTCTCGGGCGATTCCCCCAACCATGAATCTTGCGATTCAAGGCCGGCCGTTTCCCCAGGGAAGGAGCGACTCAGCCACAAAGGCTGAAACGAAATCTTCACAAGGTGGAATCACCCCGGAGGTTTCGTCAGCGTTGAAGACGCTAAGTCGTTAGATTTCCAACTGCCTTTCGATTCCGTTTATTGACAGCAAATTGAAAACAAATCATTGAGCTGTTGAGACCATGGTTTGAGCGGTGAGTTGTTTCCATAGGGAACAATCTGCGGAATCGTTGATTATCAGAAACAGACCAGAGTCCCCGTATGTAAGTGCGGAAGAACCCACATTCTGAGTGGCAGATGCGAGCAGTGTATGTCCGTTCTACAGAGGGTTATTGCTATCACAGCGGGTGACGTCGCAGGGATTGGTCCCGAAGTCGTCGTCCGCGCAATCTCTCATAACTCAATCGGGGGCAATGGCCGCTCCGTTCTGATTGGTCATCCGCAGATCTTTCGTCGTGCCGCAGAGATGTTCGGCATTGATCTCCAGCTCTCTGAGCTGGATCAAAAGCACGAAACGGTGGCTGATTTCCATCGGGCTTTGAGTCACGCTCACGACAGAGGCTTCGTTCCCTGCTGGAATCCAGCCGGAGACGCTGTCCTGCAGGCTCCATTGCGCACGGTGAGTGCTCTGGCTGGCGATGCCGCTTTTCAGTATCTGGCTTCTGCTATTCGTCTTGTGCAGACAGGTTTCGCCGATGCGATCGTGACCGCTCCCTTGAATAAAGAGGCGCTGCATCTGGCTGGGCACCACTATCCGGGCCACACGGAGATACTTGCCGAGAAATGCGGTGTTTCTGACTTCGCGATGATGCTGCATTTGCCTGAAGCGGCATTGGCGCCATGGCGTTCGATGCTTCGCGGCTCCGGTGGTGCGGCGAAAGATCATCAACATGTGGGCTGTGGCATCAGTATCGCACATGTCACGCTGCACACCTCGGTCGCCAGTGTTCCGGGCTTGCTGAGTCTGGAAGGCGTGGCGGAAAAAATTGGCCTGATGTCTGGCTTTCTCCGCCAGATTCGCTGTCAACGGGAAGCCATCGCGGTGTGTGCTCTGAACCCGCACGGGGGTGAGAATGGAC
>CANHVD010000335.1 GCA_947463775.1 Planctomycetaceae bacterium
CAACCGATCAGAAGCACCGTCGGTCCTGGCAGCTCAACCCCGAAGCCAATAAAGATTTCTTTGAACTTCGGAATGATGAACAACATGATGAACGACACAATCACCACAGCCACCGTAATAACGGCAGCCGGATAGATCATCGCCCCGACGATCTTTCGCTTCAGCGACTGAGCTTTCTCTTTGAACTCGGCAAGTCGCTGAAGAATGACTTCCAGTGCACCACCGGCTTCCCCGGCCTTGACCATGTTCACGTAGAGATTATCAAACGCTTTCGGCTGCTTTGACATCGCTTCCGACAGCGTGTTACCACCTTCGATATCTTCAATCACGTCCATCAGAGCATTCTTCAATGCTCCTGGTTTGTTCTGGCCTTCCAGAATTCGCAAGCTGCGAAGTACCGGCAAACCGGCGTCCTGAAGCGTCGAAAGCTGACGTGTGAACTGACACAGCAACTTCGGCTTCACACCGCCAATCGTGAAGGCCTTCTTCTTGCCGCCTCCTTTAGCCGCGGCTCCCTTGGTCGCAGCCCCCTTCTTGGGGTCTTTCTTCTTGCGATCCTTCTCACGAATCTTGGTGACGTAGAAGCCCTTTTCCCGGATCATCGTCTGGGCTTCGGCTTCCGACGGAGCCTCAATGGTGTCTTTCACCTCGAGACCCGAGCTGTCCATTGCTTCATATGCAAAGGTGGGCATACCGTCTTCTCCAGCTAGTTCCGGTGGCTACTGAAACACAAGTCTCAGCAAATTCAGTGAAAAAGTAACTCCCCGAAACCCGGATGCGACAGTTCAAATTCTGAAACAATCGCGATTCATCAGGATTTCGAAGGCAAAGTCTGTGCCGTTGTTCATAACACAGGCAACAACGGCAGTCTATGGTCAGTTTACATCGATTTTTTCATTCGTCACGGTTAGTTGACCGAGTTCATGTACCTTTTTGCTTCAGCAAAACCGTACAGGGATCATCACAACTCGCGAAATGAAGGTCTTGGCTGGACATCGCCATGTTGCCCCCTCATCCGGCCTATCGGCCACCTTCTCCCCCGTGGGGGAGAAGGGAGTCTGTTTCGCGCGGAAAATTTTGATCAGAGAACTACCTCGGTGAATCCGAGCCGTCAAACATTGCGCTGTCCAAACTAGGAGACGTCTTCCACGACAGTTTCTCTGACGATTTCATCGATCGTCGTCAATCCGTCAAAAATCAGTTTCAGGCCCGCTTCACGCAGAGTTGTCATGCCCTGCTGTCGAGCAATATCGCGAATGTCATCGCCGGACGCTTCCGCGGCGATCGCATCTCGAATCTCATCCGACATGATCAGGAATTCATAAATGCCGATTCGGCCCTTGTATCCGGAGTTGTTACACCGCGGACATCCTTTGCCGTAATAAAACTTGTACTTACGAGCCGTGTTGAGGGGCAGCTGCAACTCCATCAACAGCTCATCCGACGGGGCGAACTGAGTTCGGCATTCTGAGCAAATACGCCGCACCAGTCGCTGAGCCAGAATGGCTTCGACCGTCGCAGTGATCAGGAACGCCGGAACTCCCATGTCGCGAAGTCGAGTAATTGCGGAAGGAGCATCGTTGGTGTGTAGCGTGCTGAATACCATGTGCCCGGTCAGCGAACTCTGGACAGCAATTTCCGCGGTCTCGTAGTCTCGAATCTCACCCACCAGAATCTTATCCGGGTCATGTCGCAGAATGGCTCGCAGCACGGTCGCGAAGGTGACCCCGACATCCGGGTTTACCGGTACCTGAATGATTCCTTCAATGTCGTATTCAATCGGATCTTCACTGGTGATGATCTTTGTTTCAGTGCTGTTCATTTCATTCAGCGCTGAATAAAGGGTCGTCGTTTTGCCGCTTCCGGTCGGCCCGGTGACCAGCAAAATCCCGTTTGGCCGATTCAGCACTTTTCGAAACTTATTCAGCAGCGCCGCATCCATACCGATCTTGTTCAAGTCCAGAGCGACGACGGTTCTGTCGAGAACTCGCATAACCACTGCTTCACCGAACAGCGTGGGCAATACGCTGACCCGCAGGTCGACGTTGTTGCCGCCCACGTTCAGTTCAATTCGCCCGTCCTGAGGAAGTCGGCGTTCGGCAATATCGAGATTCGACATAACCTTGATACGACTGACGATCGCATTGGCAAGGTGTCTTGGCGGAGGAACCATCTCGTACAAAACGCCGTCCGCTTTGACGCGAATTTTGAACTCATCTTCAAATGGTTCAAAGTGAATGTCGCTGGCCTGATCGCGAATGGCCAGCAGCATGACCATGTTCAGCAGCTTTTTGATTGGCTGAGCATCCGACATCTCTTCGTCAGAGGCAAGGTCGTAGCCGCGAATCTTCTTCTCGGCATCTTCATCCGTCGACATCGATTCGATAACGTCTTCGATGCTTTCTTCACGATCCGCGTAGTACTTCGCGATCGCGGCTTCGACGTCGGGGCCGGAGGAAACAGCGCCACGAATTTCGTGTCCGAGGAAGTTTCGCAGGTCGTCGAGGGCACCGACGTTCTGAGGATCCGCCATGGCCACGGTGAGCACGCCGTTCTTCAGAGAGATCGGCATGATGTGGTACATTTCGGCCATCGTCTGAGGAACAATCTCCAGCACGTTGGGCTGGATGTTGGTCTCTTCCAGATTGACGACGGGCATGCCCCACTGTTCGGCCAGCGCTTCAGTGACCTGGGCCTGAGTGATCAGCCCCATGCGTACCGCGACCTGACCGATGACCGTACCAGGACTCTGCTTCTGTTCTTCCAGAATATCCCAGAGCTGGTCGTCATTGATGTGACCCAGATCAACCAGAATCTGTCCAAGTTTTCGTTGAGCCATAGCAGAGATTTCAGTTTTCGGTTTTCAGTTTTCAGTTAAACGCACGAGACATGTAGCGAAACACGCCTGGCCTCAAAGCCTGAATGGCGGGTGTTCAAGCTGGCTATTCATCTTCGTCATCGTCGTTGTCTTCGTCGAAGACACCACGTTTCGCTCGCTCAATACGAGCCCGTAATTCACCAGGATTGTTGGACTTGTACAGCACGTCTTTCTCATCGCACAACCCGCTCTTCCACAGGTTGAACAGCGAGTCATCCAGCAGAATCATGCCGAACTTTCGTCCGGTCTGAATTGAGCTGTTGATACGGAACGTCTTACCTTCACGAATCAGGTTTGCAATCGCCGGGGTGACGACCAGCATTTCATAGGCCGCGACCAGTCCCTTGGGTTTTCGAGGCAACAGGGCCTGGCTCAAAATTCCGATGATCGCATTCGCCAACTGCGTTCGAATCTGCTCCTGCTGGTTCGTCGGGAATACGTCGATAATTCGGTCGACCGTACCCTGAGCACCAGTGGTGTGCAGAGTACCAAACACCACGTGACCGGTTTCCGCCGCCGTGATCGCCGCCGAGATCGTTTCAAGGTCTCGCATTTCGCCCACGAGGATCACGTCCGGGTCCATTCGCAGAGCACGTCGCAGAGCTTCCGGGAAGCTTGGAACGTCAACGCCGATCTCACGTTGATTAATCGTGGAATGTTTATGCTCGTGATAGTACTCGATCGGGTCTTCCAGAGTGATGATGTGATGATCCATGTTATGGTTCATCCAGTTGATCATCGACGCGAGACTGGTCGTCTTACCGGAACCTGTCGGACCTGTCACGAGGAACAGACCGCGAGGTCGCTGAATCAGATCCTTACAGACCGTCGGTAAACCCAGTTGCTCGAACGTCAGGAACTCGTTCGGAACTCGCCGTAAAACCATCCCGATCATGCCACGTTGCTTGAACACCGCGACTCGGAAACGAGCTTTATCACCAAACGCAAAACCAAAGTCAGTACCGCCTCGCTCCTGTAGTTCCTGCTGGTTTCGTTCAGGCGTAATACTCTTCATCAGGTTGGTCGTGTCGTCGGCCGTCAGAGTTCTGGTTTCCAGGCGAACCATGCGTCCGCCGGAACGAACTACCGGCGGTTGTCCGACAGTAATGTGCAGGTCACTGACTCGCTCTTTAACGACCGTCTCCAGCAACTTATCGATCTGAAAACTGCGTACGCCGCTCTGCGGATTGCCTCCGCCGCCACCACCGCCTCCGCCTGACATAGAAGTTTCCTTTTGATGAATCGATGAGAATCAATGAGTCGTTGATGGACTGAAAGTGACTAATGTCCGCCCTTCGACAATTTATAAACTTCAGCCAGAGTCGTCAGCCCCTGGTAGGCTTTGTCTTTGGCATCCTCTACCAGTGTCCGCATTCCCAGCAATCGAGCCTGACGGCGAATGTTCTGAGCCGGCTCGCTGTTGAAAGCCATTTCTCGCAGTGTGCTGTTCATCGTCATCAGCTCAAACACGGCGCGACGCCCCTTGTAACCTGTGTGCTTACAGTTGTTGCAGCCTTTGCCGCGCACCCATTGACCTTCCGAAACTTCATCCGGCGTGATGTTGAAGATGTCAACTTCTTCCGGGCTTGGCGTATACGGTTCTTTGCACTTCGGGCAAACAACTCGCACCAGTCGTTGTGCCATCACGGCCATCAGAGAGCAGGCCACAAGGAACGGCTGAACGCCCATGTCGATCAGTCGAGTAATCGCACCCGGAGCGTCGTTGGTATGCAGCGTGCTGAACACAAGGTGTCCGGTCAGCGACGCCTGAATCGCCATTTCACCGGTTTCCGTATCGCGAATTTCCCCTACCAGAATCGCGTTCGGTGCCTGTCGCAGCATCGCCTTGATGATCTTGGCAAAGTCGAGCCCGATGTTGTGTCGCACTTCGACCTGATTGATGCCGGGCAGGTAATACTCCACGGGGTCTTCTGCCGTGATGATTTTTCTGTCCGGGCGATTCAGTTCACCGAGAGCACTATAGAGCGTCGTGGTTTTTCCAGATCCGGTAGGCCCAGTGACGAGAAAAATTCCGTTTGGCCGCCGGATGATGTTCTGGAAAGTACGGTAGTTGTCTTCTCCGAATCCAAGGTTACGAATTCCCACCTTGATGTTGTCTCGGTCAAGAATTCGCATGACCACTGCCTGGCCATGGTTCGTCGGCAGAATTGAAACTCGCAGGTCAAACTCTTTGTTCCCCGAGCGAGTTTTGATTCGTCCGTCCTGTGGTCGACGTTTCTCCGAAATGTCCATCTTGGCCATAATCTTGAAACGCGAAACCAGTGCTCCCAAAAGGCGTTTAGGAGGACTATCGCGTTCAATCAGAGCACCGTCGATGCGGTAACGGATACGAACCCGATCTTCAAATGGTTCCACATGAATATCGCTGGCGCGCTCTTTCACTGCTTCTGAAATGATCAGATTGGCCAGTCGGATGATCGGGGCACTATCATCCTCATCGCCCTGCATGGCCGATGCTGCTTCAACGTCGGTGAAGTCGATCTGAGTTTCCGTGAACTCTGAAATCATCGAGTCCACAGACTCGGTTTCGGACTGCCCGTAGTGCCGATTGATCGCGGCCTGAATTGACTCCAGGGGTGCCATGACCGGGCGGATTTCACGGTTCAGCACGAATCGCAACTTGTCGATGATTTCAATGTTGTTCGGGTTGTGCATCGCAATCACAACCGATTCACCGTCGGATTCAATCGGAATCACAACGTTTTCTCGAGCCATCGATTCTGTGACCAGCTCGATCACAGAATTCGGGATCTGGCGCCCCTCAAGCTCGATGTAGTCGTAGCCAAACTCCTCGGCCTGAGCCCTCATTAAGTCGCCGGAGGAAATGTAGCCCAGTCGGATCAGCGCATCTTCACAGGGAATCCCGAGATTCGCAGCCATGCTGCGTGCCTCTTCCAGTTGAGATTCCCCAATGGTGCCATCGTCGACAAAGCGCTCCAGCCAGTCACGCATGCTCAGAACTCCGAATCCGCAATCTACAGAACCTGAAAAAACAGGAATTTTCTCACCACTGGATTGTGTTCACTTCGGAAACGCAACACAAGCCCCGGGTTCCAGAGAAGTTAGGTCCTAACAATGTTCTTTCCGGAAAACACCCCACGACGAACGCGGGACCTCTCCCCATTATTCAGCAAAGAGGCAATTCCTCAACATTCAACTGGCGACCAGACCGACTCGCGTTCTCGACGGGCGTTCCCGCTAACCGTGCATGTACTGTCAGGTCAGAAAAATCATCCCGGCACTTCCTCGTTCCCGAATCCACCAACCAGGAGTGGCGCTGGCGCAATCGGTCGCCACCATCGCGGAGTTCGACTTTTCTGGTTGGGGACTCCCCCAAACGACGGGAATCCCTGCGGAGAACTGTGATTATCGCGGTCAGAAGAGTTATGCCTGCTTTCGACCTGGTCGCGATTTCTTAAGATTTCGGCACTTTTCAGATAAAGTCGCCACTCAAGTCTGTTTCGCCTTTCAGCCCGACCAAAGTGCTCGTACTGGGAAATTCCGGTCGACCGTACCCGACATGTCAGCCACTGACTGACTATTCAGAAGCGGCAGGTCCCGGTGTTGGCCTGGGAGAAGTCGGCAATGTGATTTTTGGAGGAGCTGGGCGCGGCACGAGTTTTTCAGCTTCAGTCACGAGTTCCAGCAATTGCTCGCCAAGGAATTTTGCGGCAATGGCCGCCTGCTGAAAGTTAGTATGTGTCGACGCATGC
>CANHVD010000336.1 GCA_947463775.1 Planctomycetaceae bacterium
CCACCAGTTCCACTGAAAAGCCTTCCGGCACAGTCATCTTCGCGATGGCTTCAGCAGGACTGAGTGCCGGCCCAGGTGGTTTATCCTGAGCATGAGGAATGCGTTCTTCCTGAGCAGGGCAGGGCAGAGCCAACACAAAAACAACAGCAAGTGGGATGAATAAATTGGCGGATCGCATTAGGGCATTTTCCCAGTGGTGGATGGGCCGGCAGAGTGTTGCCTTGCGGTCATATCGTGACATCAAGCGATGATGATGGCAAACTCGCGACTCAGCAAAGCAAGCCCAATCTTTCGAACGATGAGGTCTCAACAGTCTGAGGTCCGACCAATTGTTTGCGATTCGATGTGCGAAATTCGAAGGGTGGCGTAAGTGTGTTCATGTGATCAATTTCTGGTCAGCCTTGGCCGGTTTTCTCCGTTTGCATTGCTCAGAATCAAAAATATCCTGGTTTACAAGGGTAGTAAATACCCGCTATACCGCCTCACCCGGCGATCCGGATTGCCAAAGGAATCACCCCTGACTTTATTCGTTCTGACAACGCTAGAGACCTCGGACAAGTTATGTCAGTGCTATCGCGACTGGTCGCCATTCTTGTTTTTGCATCGATGAATGTCGTGTTGAGTGGCGTGCTCCCGGCGGGCGTGATCATTGGAAATCTCTCGGGAAATTCCGGCTCGGTCCATTCGTTCGATTCCACATCGACCATGTCTCTGGGTGTCACAATAGGTGCGTCATCCGTGACACTCACCAGTGTCAGCTTACGCCTGCAAGCCCAGGATTTGAGTGGTGAAGCGGGATTGTCGATCTATGGCGACGACTCCGGCAATCCAGGAACGATATTGCTCGCTGATCTGGGAACGCAGACCGTCTCTGGTGGCTCGTTCTCCAACTATCTCTTTGCTCCAGTAACTCAGCCGCTTCTGCTCGCTAACTCGAAATACTGGCTGACCATCACCACTACGATTTCAAATTCGAACGCTCTGTTGGTCGCCGCTGACAGCACGCTGACTCCACCGACTGGCTCATTTGCAACGTTTCTGGGGCTTCGGTTTGATGATGGCGTCTCGATCACGAATCTCGACTCCTCAGAGGTTCCGTCTTTTCAGGTCAACGGCGTTGTGGGGAGCGTCGCTGTTTCAGAGCCCGCGTATTTGCCGATGATGATTCTCGTCGGGGGAGTAATATTTCTACTTCGCAGGATGACGTGTTCAGAAGCCTGGGCCGGGACAAGCTCTGCGGCATGAACAGTCGATGAATCCGGATTCTATATCCGACAGTGCCATTGCCCCGCAGTTGCAATCATCCCGACCACCGACCAACTTCCATGCGGTTGACGAAACACCCCTGAGGCGTATGAAGCATACAGTTGCAAAAAAAGCCCGGCATTAACAAATGCCGGGCTTCAGAATTCTGGATTCTTTATCAGATCTGAAATCAGTTTGGATTCAGTTCCTTGCCGTTTGCATCTTCGCAGCGAAATGTCATGTGTTCGAGACAAACATCTGACTTCGCAACGATCACGATCTCCACTTCATTTTCCTCTTCAATCCGGATCAGTTCCTTACGTTTGCGATTATTCAGATAATTGCCGACGCGATCATGAACTTCGATCTGAATCTTAACGACGTTTTCCTGACTTGAAGCAGACATGACAAGACGCATAACTTCAATCGAGAGACTTTCAGCCGTCTTCACCTGACCAACGCCATTACAGGCCGGACAGTTCTCGTACACACTGCGGCGCAGAGAAGGTCGAATTCGCTGACGTGTCATTTCAATCAGTCCGAACGGGCTGATCCGGAGTACTCGCGTTCTTGCTCGGTCTCGCAAGACTGCATCACGCAAAGCTCGCTCAACTCCACGACGATGACGTTCTTCACGCATGTCGATAAAGTCGTTCACGATGACACCGCCCAGGTCACGCAGACGAATCTGGCGAGCAATCGCATTGGCCGCCTTCAGGTTCATCTGATACGCGCTCTTTTCAGCGTCGTTATCGGCTCTGAAGCTTCCGCTATTGACGTCAATGGCAACAAGGGCTTCCGTCTGGTCAATCACGAGTGATCCACCACCGGGCAGAGGCACGTGGCGGTCCTGAATTCGAGCGATCTCTTCTTCGATTCCGTATTGATTGAAGAGAGGTTCGCCGCCCTCGTAACGCTGCACGCGATTTACGTGAGTTGGCATGACGATTTTCATGAACTCACGAGCGCGTTCAAAGGCGCCGTCTTCGTCGATCAGGACGGAGTCGATCTCATTGTTGTAGATATCGCGGATCGTACGAATGATCATGTCGCTTTCTTCGTACAGTCCGGCGGGTGCAGGAGTATTCTTCAATCGTTTGACGATCGTCTCCCACAGCCGCAGCAGATAATTGAGGTCGCGTCGCAGATCTGCTTCTTCGCGGTCGATACCAGCGGTGCGGATAATAAAGCCCAGGCCGTTTGGCGGCTGGATGGCTTTCATTGTCTGACGAAGCTGGCGACGAGTTTTCTCGTCATCAATCTTGCGGCTGACACCAACTCGCTGAAGGCCTGGCATCAAAACCAGATATCGGCCGGGGATCGAGATATAAGTGGAAAGCGTCGGGCCTTTGTTTCCAATTCCCTCTTTGATCACCTGCACCAGCACTTCGCTGCCACGCTGGAAGACGCGCTGGATCGGCGGCTTATTGCGAGCATTGCGTTCGTTCAGATGCTTTGGAGGCCGACCACCGCGACCGCCTTCGCGATCGTCTTCTTCTTCCGGCTCGTCCTTAACCAGATGTTTGTAGTACTGGTATTCGACATCACTAATATGAAGAAAACCGTTTCGTCCCACACCAAAGTCGACGAAGGCCGCCTGAATACTGGGCTCAATATTGACGATTTTTCCCTTGTAGATATTGCCGACGTAGTTTTCCGCACTGCTGCGTTCGACGTACAACTCCTCCAGAATCCCATCTTCTACGATGGCAATTCGGCTTTCCTCCGGCTGGAGGACATTGATCAGCATCTCTTTTTTCATTGTCACAACTTTCGTTCTTACGAACGATCAGTCTGCATCATGGCCGGTTCCTTCTTCCGAATCGCAGCAGCGTCCTGAAAGCGAATTCGAAGCATGTCCCCATTGAAAGAATTTCCGACAGGAAATCGCATGACGCGAGGTCGGTACTGTTCAATCCGTGGGCCGCAAAGCGGGACAGTGGCAGCGGGCGTTAATCGCGGGCTGCATGACATGGTTCGTAAACTGCTTGTGAGTGCATTTGTGGTCGGAAGCGAACGGAACAGAAGAGGCGAAGCGGGCGACATTACGGCGACACGGAAGCCCAATGGGGGACTCGTCGTTCGGATTGTCGTGGCCGCTTTCGACTGGTTCATGACGCGATGATCATTTCTTTCGCCGGTTCGACCCGGCATTCCGTTTCTTCATGGTTGAGCGAACGTCGCCCAACACGAATACTCATCAATTTGAATTGGCGATGTTGCCGGCGATCGGCAGAGGACTGTTGCTTTTTTCGCTGACAGCCGTCCGACTGGTCGGAGACAACCCACCAGAATGTTACTTGCCGCCGGGACAAGCCCGGCGGAAAATCAAAATCCAACTTCATCAACAAGATCAGGGCACAGCCGTGATAACTCGCCCTGCAAATAATGTTCAACGTCCCGAGCCAGATCCAGCGAACACGCATGTTGCGAGATTCGTTCGGCTTCTGTGATGGACAGGTTTCTGACGACCTCCTTCAGTCGAGGAATCGCCTGAGGCGTTGCACTCAGACTTCTCAAACCCATGCCCAGCAGCAGCGGAATGAACCGCGGATCAGAACTCATTTGCCCGCAGACCGTCACTGGTTTCCCATGCTTTTCTGCGGCGCGAAGCACCATCTGGATGAGTCGCAGGATTGACGGGTCGCCTGAACGATACAGGTGCGCCACCGTCGGATCCGAACGATCACACGCGAGAGTGTATTGAATCAAATCGTTTGTACCAATCGAGAAGAAGTCGACTTCTCTTGCGAATTCTTCAGCCAGAATCACGGCTGACGGGACCTCAACCATCATTCCTATTGGTACGTTTCGCTGAAAAGGGATCCCTTCGTCCTCCAAATCCTCCATAACGTCCATCAGAATCATCTTCGCCTGCCGAAATTCCAGCAGTGTGGCGACCAGGGGAAACATGATGCGAACATTGCCGTGAACCGAAGCTCGCAGGATGGCCCGCAGTTGCCTCTTGAACATCTGTGTGTTTCGCAGGCTCAGACGAATACTTCGCAGTCCCAGCATTGGGTTTGCGCTTTCGGCAAACTGGTCCGCCATTAACTGCGGTACCTTATCGGCCCCGATATCCAGTGTTCTGATGACGACCGGTAGATCGCCACAAGCCTCGACCACGCGGCAGTAGGCTTCGTAGTGGTCTGATTCTGACGGTTCACGATTTCCACTGAGAAACAGGAATTCGGTTCGGTACAGTCCGACACCATCCGCGCCGCGCTTAATGCACTGTCGAACCTCTTCGGGAAACTCGATGTTTCCGCAGATAGTGACGCGTTGGCCATCCTGTGTTTCTGATGGCAGTGAACCCATTTCGCCAAGTCGATCACGAACACGCTGGCTGCGTGCCTGTGAATGCTGAACTCTTGCAAGCGTTTCGTCGTCGGGATCAATGATCACACGGCCATGATCACCGTCCAGAATAACGGATTCTCCCCCGGAGATTTCAGCAAGGCATCGCCCCAGTCCAACGATCGCTGGAATCTCCAGAGCCCCTGCGAGGATCGCGGTATGACTAGTGTGACCGCCCACTTCGGTGGCAAAGCCGAGCACATACTTCGTGTTGAGAGTTGCAGTCTCTCCGGGCGTCAGGTCATGAGCCAGAATGATTACTGGTTCCGTCAGGTTGCTCAGCTCTTCCCGACTTTCGCCAAGGAGTTTACGGAGAAGTCGTTTCTCCAGATCAAAGATGTCGAGAGCACGCTCTGACAAATAGCGGTCACCCATTTTCTGAAGTTGTTCCGCGTAACTGCGTAATACTCGGCTGACGGCAAATTCCGGGGAGCGGCACTGGTCGCGAATGAGCGACTCAACTTCGCGAATCAGCCGCGGGTCCTGCGCCATCTGTAAATGTGCAGAAAAAATTGCGCCGTACTGAGCACCAAGCTGGGAAGAAACCAGTTGCTCATTGCCTTTGATATCTTTGCAGACCAGGTCCAACGCGACATGAAATCGCTGGAGCTCAGCATCGATCGCGTCTTTGCTGACAAACTTTCGCGGGATGCGGAAGTTCTCGGACCCCAGCACTAACGCTGGGCCGGAAACCATTCCTGGCGAAACCGCAATTCCCGAGAAAACCTTCATTGGCGCTGGCGAGTCTTTTCTGATAGCCGTGACACAAACGGACGACGTTCAGCCCGTAGTCTAGGCCCGGGAAACTTGCAGGACAATCAACCACGCCTCGGCTTAGCCACTTCAGCGGTGATCAGTACCCGGAACGGAAAAGCCGTCTTCGAACAGGCGGCATATCGCGTCAGCCGCCGCCTCCGCATCCGCCCCAGCGACCTCCATGTTCAGGATTGCCCCACTGGGCACGGCCATGAGCATCAGGTCGAATGCTGATTTCGCATCCGCCCGATGACCGTCAAAGAAGAGTGAGATCGACGAAGAAAATGTCGTAGCGCAGCGCACAAGAAGGGTGATCGGACGCAGGTGCAGACCATCCTCGGGCGTAACCTTGACCTGTCGTCGGACGACGTCCTCCGATTGCATAGTGAATCCTCCGCCGGGCGTGGCAGTTCCTGAAATGCCTACACGCCCATGACTCTGGCCTGAACTTCGTGCATACGATTCAGGGCAGACCCCACTTACGCATCTCGATCGCCATCATCCGCTTCCACGAGCAGATCCCAGATATCCGCTGTCGTCATGGACTGCTTCAGGAAGTTGCAGAAGTCCTGACTGCGAAGGTGGCGGGAGATGTTTTCAAGTCCACGAAGGTGATCGCCCGGGCGGTCAGGCGGGGAAACCAACAAGAACAGAATGAATACGTCTTCTCCGTCAAGGCTCGCGAAGTCGACGCCATTTCGGGAGATCGCAACTGTTGCGGACAGCTTTTCGACCGAGGCGTGCTTGGTGTGCGGCACTGCAACACCGTTACCAATCCCAGTAGATCCCAACTCTTCGCGCTTCAGAATCGCGGCAATTACGGCCTCTTCTTCAGCAGCCTTGATTGCCCCAGTAGCCTTCAGGCTGGCCACCATTTCCCGTATCACATCTTCTTTTTTAGATGATTTAAGATCCGGAAGAATGGCATCGCGAATAACGAATTCAGTCAATTTCATTGAAACTCTCTCAACTTAACAAGCAGGCGAAACCAGGAAGTGGTCGCCAGAAAAAGGTCCTTTGACTTCTGCCGACAGTGTCAAAACTAACCTGTGCAGAACAGTAAACAGTATATTGGGACATTGTGCCCACAGGCATCCGGAAGTCAAAGACGTTGATGTACTTTGAACATCACCGAACTCTTTCTCGGCCGACAGACTTCCAATACGCGAACAGAGCACAGTTCACTTGAGCAGCGATTGAGTTTTACACACCCGCGCTTAGGTGATCGGATCGTCCATTTTTGTGGGCA
>CANHVD010000337.1 GCA_947463775.1 Planctomycetaceae bacterium
AAGCGGCTCGATGTCCTGATGACTACACTCGGGGCACGTTCCGTTTTGGTGAATCAGGCGTGCTCGATCAACGGCCGGCATAAAACGACCGCTGAAGATGACAGATCGGCGAGCCCGCTCGAACGGAATAATGTCTTCCGGGCTTTCGATGGCCGGAATCGGTAAGCTGTCTTCGGTTTCCATGACAGCATCGTCGGTGGGCGTGAACAAACGCAGGTGAATACGGTTCATGCGTGTTTCCTCCTTGAAGCACGATTCCAGTTAAACGTTCAGGCTAAGCCGGGATTTCACGAATGCTTCTCGTTCCGTCGAGAAAAAAAGCAAACGCACGGTGAACTGAGCCTGAAAGTGAGAGACTACAAACGGCGACTTGAGAGAGACATTTTTGCCGTTCAATGTCAGAACTCTATCCACCTACCGCCATGAACTCAAGGGCCTGAAATGGGATTTAACTACGGGCAAAATGCGGAGAATGCGTTGCGGCCCTGTCGGGCAACGATTTCAGGGCATCGTTCGTGGACGATTGGCATTGTTTTGCGTGCTCCCGGCTTCGCCTTGTTTGGCCTCTCAGGCTTGATGACGTTAGGGTTGGCTCTGTTCGATTCGGGTTGAAGCACAATTAATCCGCATCAACTCGCTGCGTACCATTGACTTGTCTCCCACATCGGGCAGAATTACCAGCACTGGTCGGGCCGGAGTTTCTCTACTTTCCGTTGCCCTGAGAGCATGTTTCAATCCTGCTTTCGAATCTTGACGCCGCTGCTGATTCTTTGGCAGCTTATTCTGCCCTGCTGTGCAAAGTGGTTGCATGGTAGCTCAGTGGCCTGTTGCGCGCTCACAGTTAGTGGGGACGCTTGTCATTCAGCCGGCGGTGACGCTCAACCGCATTCAAAGCGTTCCTGCTCATGTTCACGTCACGGGGCAGAGCTTCCCCAGAGTGATCCGGATTCGCAAGAGCGGCAGCAGAAGCCTCATGACTGCTCAAACTGTGCGGTCTGTCAGGCAATTGCTGCGCCGCGTACTTTGGCGACGATCGTGGCTCTGGAAGCTTCCGGTCAGATCGCTGAAGCTCTCGTTGTTGCGGATTGCTCTGACCCTCTGCTTGGGTTCGACTTCCCAACTCGCTGCCGCGCTCCGCCTGCAATAGGCGAATGCTGAGTCTTACTGGTGGCGTGGCTACTCAGGCTGTTGTCATTTCACTGGCTCCTTGAGTTCGTGACGTCCACAGTTGCTTGCTGTAGCTGGGCTAGGTTGATCTCGGACAGACGCAAGTCGCTCCGCCCCGTCCTCGGGACTCCTCGCCCCGCGATGACCGCGAACTGCAAAGTCGTGATCAGTCTCGTCGCGTGCCCGGTGCGATTGAGGTGGTGTCATCCGGGGCCAGTGCGGAGTTTTGCTGAGCACTTTTTAAGTCAGCAGCTTTGGTGTTGGGGACGCGATATCAAGTCACCGCAAAGCAACCTGCTGATGAAATATGAATCAATGATGCGTGGCGGTTGACCGCCTCGGAATTTTAGACGCCAAAGGAAAAAACAGATGAAGAAGTTACCCGTCACCGTGCTCTCTGGCTTTTTGGGAGCCGGCAAGACAACGCTGCTGAATCACGTACTCGCCAATCGCGAGGGCCTGAAGGTCGCCGTGATTGTGAACGACATGAGCGAAGTCAACATTGATGCGCAGCAGGTCGCTGGAGGTCCGGCGCAACTCAGTCGAACGGACGAGAAGCTTGTCGAAATGTCCAACGGCTGTATCTGCTGCACTCTGCGAGAAGACCTGCTGGTGGAAATCACCAAGCTGGCTCACGAAGGCCGCTTCGATTATCTGCTGATTGAATCGACCGGCATTTCAGAACCTCTGCCAGTCGCTGAGACGTTCACGTTCGCCGATGAAAATGGCAACTCGCTGAGCGACGTGGCCATGCTGGATACGATGGTGACGGTTGTGGATGCCGCCAATTTCATGAACGACTTCTCATCGCAGGATGAACTCCGCGATCGAAAAATGGGCATGGATGAAACCGATGATCGAGATCTCTCGCTGTTGCTGACAGACCAGATTGAATTCGCCAACGTGATCATTCTGAATAAGACCGACTTGATCTCCGAGGATGAACGGCATCGTCTGCACAGCATCCTTAAGAAGATGAACCCGGAAGCAATCGTGCTGGAGGCAGAACGTAGTCGAGTCCCGCTTACGGCGATTTTGAACACCGGCCGCTTTCAAATGGAATGGGCAGAATCCGCATCTGAATGGCTCAGCGTGCCACGCGGTGAGGAACAGACAGAGACCGCGGAGTACGGCATCTCCAGCTTCGTCTATCGAGCGCGACGACCGTTTCATCCCGAGCGATTTCATGAGTTCTGGGTCAACGATGATGCCGCCTCGTCGATTCTGCGTTCCAAAGGCTATTTCTGGCTGGCCTCACGGCATAGTCTGGCCGGTTTCTGGTCACAGGCCGGTGGTGTGATTAGCGCGGATCCGGGTGGCCAATGGTGGGCCGAAACTCCGCGAGACGACTGGCCTCTTGAGGATCCTCAGCAGATCGCCGAGATTGAATCAATCTGGGATGAACAGGTCGGTGATCGTCGCCAGGAAATTGTGATCATCGGTCAGGATCTGCAGATCGCCGAAGTGACTCGGGCTCTCGACGCATGCATCTTAACCGATGCCGAAATTGCGATGGGGCCCGAGGAGTGGGAACAGTTTGAAGACCCGTTTGCGCCTTGGGAAATTGCCGACAGCAATGTTTCAGCAGAAGGTCATGGTGATGACTAGAAACAATCGCCCGGAATTTGCGTCGACAATCCTTGTTGCCGCACTCGATTCGCTCGTCCGGATATTACTCGTCATACAGAACCATGGGCTCCTTCACGCAACCGTACAGCTCGATGCGAATTCATCGGAGCACAGGAGGTCAATGCATGCAATCTGAAATACAGGCTCCCGTGAACATCACTCGGATCGCAGTTCGCGATAGCCTAGTTCGTCCGACGGTGCTGCAAGCATCGCTGCTGGGAGAATACGGGTCGCTGCTGATGATGGGGCATGCGCTGTTTGGTGCAGCCTGGTGGGCAGCCGCTGTGCCGAAGAACCCGGCCGCGTTGATCATGGTGCTGTCCGGACTCTGGATCGCCTTTCGTGCGGTCGGAGGATTGGCCGGAGAGAAGTCGACCGCTGCCGTTTCTGTCTTAATGCTGATCATGACCGGTGTGTTGGCCATCACAGGAGTTTCGCGGGTTCCTGAATGGATGACCGGCAGCATCATCGCACCGATTGTCTCGACGATCATATTGGTTGTGTTGCTGATCGTTGAGTGTCTGGATGGTCGAGTTCGCTCAGAGGCCCGGTTAACGAAGCCCGAACGACGTAAGCGAGACGGCGTTGCTTTGAAGCTTGCATTCGTGGGACTATTTTTGGCCTGGGGACTGGGTGTTCCGGCGGTGAAGTCGATTTATCGCATCAGTCATCCGCTGCCAGAGAAACTGGCGATAGAACGTATGAGCTTTGTTGAAGAAGCTGGATTCCGTTGCGGGGAAGCGATGGTCACAGCCTGCTTCTTTGCTCTGGGAGCCAACATCGGAAGCTTCCTGAACGTCGTGGTGTGGCGGATGCCGCTGGGGATTTCCATCGTGCATGGGGATTCTCGCTGCCCGATTTGTTCAACGAAGATTGCAAGCCGAGACAACATCCCGATCTTCGGCTGGCTGGGGCTCGGTGGCCAATGCCGTGCCTGCAGGACGGAGATTTCGCCTCGATATCCGATTGTCGAAGCGATCACCGGGACGGTGTTTCTGCTGCTCTATTTCGTGGAGCTGATCTCTGGTGGTGCAAACCTGCCCGTGCGAGAGATTAACGCATATCGCGGAGTACTTTGGATCATTATGTATCCCAAATGGGATGTGATCGGGCTGTATCTCTATCACTGTTATCTCTTCTGCGTTCTGTTGGTGTTGACTCTGATGGCACTGGACAGAAGTCGGATTCCTCGCCGACTATTGATCTTTGCCTTCACCGTCGCGATCGCACTGCCGCTCGCATTTCCAGACCTCGCTCTTGTGCCTGTCTGGCCTTCTTTACCGACAGGGCTGATATTATCGGCAGCTTATGTCGGAGCGGGAACTATCGTCGGCTTGTTAATTGGTTGTGTGCTGAATTGGGCGTGGCGAAGAAGTCTGCAACATGAACCGAGCGAACTGATGGCCACAATTCCCTCGTTCGGATTAATCGGCGCCGTCTTCGGTTGGCAGGCCGTGCTGTCAATCGCGACATTCCTCTGCGGCCTGATGCTGGTAAGGAGTATGCTCACCGATCGTGTCGATCGATTGTTGTGGCATCTTTTTGTGACGGTGTTGATTCATCACCTCTTGTGGCGTGTGATGTCGTACTGGTCCGGTTATGTGTGGCCTCATGCGAGTTGCTCAGCAACGTCCGTGATCCTGCCATTTTTGATCGTTGCTGCCTGCGTTGTGGTCATCAGAAGGAACACGCTGAGTTTTTCGCCGAAGTAATGCAACCGAACTCTGATTAGTGACGGTGAGCTGGCGATTCCCGCAGCGAACAGTCCAGTGGTCAGATAAGTTGCGTCGGGAGAGTGGAGCCTACGGAGTGGTCTTAACGCCAGGATTGGCATGAATCGTCACATCCTCGCAGTCAATGGCGGGAGCAACGTCGCGGACGGCGCCGTGGAAGATGTTGTCCGTAACGAGAATGGTCTCGCCTCCCGGGGCAAAGGTGATGGCGTGCGATGCATTGGGGCCGCTGGTGAATATGTTTCCGCGGACGGTGATGTTGCCGTATCGGCCGCCTGATTCATAAGTCGTGAAATACAGTTCGGCGTAACGTTCGTATTCGCCCGTCACGAAAGTACGTCTTCCACGGCGCGGATCGTTTTCGCATTTGGTCGTGTTATTCACAAAGATGTTGTTGGCCAGTACAAAGTTGCGAGGCTGGTTGATCCATGAACCGCGACCACCATTGCGGAATGTGTTACCGACAATGGTCACGTCCTCGCAGGACTTCTCGACGCTGATCACTCGAGAACCGTTCGTTCCATCGACCGTGTTACCAGTAATGACCGCATTGCGGCAGAACTCCGCCAGAAAGAACGCGCCCATCCGCGAGCCCGTAATCTGATTGTCACTGAACGCGATGTTCCGGCATTTCTGTATGTGCATCGTGTCACCCAGCGCGCTGAACCGTCCGCCTCGCACAATGACATTTTCGCAGCCGACCAAATCAAACGCACCTTTACCCGGCCCGCTGCCAGCCGGCGCATAGAGCGCGAGATGTGACTGAAACAGATTGCTGATCAGTTTCGCCTGTGGGCCTGCATCACTGTCAAACTTCAGAGGAGTGCCATCGGGAGTCTCCGCAATTCGGATAAACTCGGGCGTACTTTCAACTACAAAATACTGTCGGCCACGGATGAGGTTCGTTGGCAGCAAGTCGCCGAAAAAACACACCGCATCGTGCCCTCGATCTGCCTCGACACCCTCCCGCTTCTTCGTGATCGGTAGTGGTTTTGAATTGTCGAAGAACACACGGTCATCGCCGGCCTTCATCTGCACAGGGCCGCGGACCAGATCGTGCCGAAAGTACTTTGCCGCCATCGCGCGCTCGGAGTCACTGTAGTCCTCGGGCCAAACAGTGATTTGCCACAGGTAACCGTAGTCCCACATGAATTTTCCGCTTCGCTCCAGCGTGCAGTTTTCGAGCGTCACGTTGCGAGCAAACGTCTCGACCTCGCGTTCACTGCCCTTCTTTGCGGTACCAAGCACTGTGATGACAGCACCGGCGACGCCATCGCTGGAAACATCGCGAAACGTCAGATCCTCTATGTGTCCACCGGTCGAGGTTGTGATAAGAATGGCACGCGTGTTGACATTGGGTTCCCACGAATTCTCTGCTTGAGATGGATCGAACACGTGCCCGCTGAAATGTCCGCCGAACCAACGGAAGTCACTCACGTTCTCTCCGGCGAACAAGACGACTCGTGCCTGATCACCCAGCGTCCTCGGAAAATGAAACCTCGCGCCGTAGGCCGACACCGTGGTATCAGAGGTGATGGTGATGGGGTTCGAGCCACCAAGATGATAATCTCCCGGCGGAATCGTGATGATGCGACCGTTTGTGGTGGCGGTCGCGAAAATCTCAGCCAGCTTTGCCGTGTCGTCCGCATGCAGCGAGGGCAGAGGCGAAAGAAGCAAGGCTGCAAAGAGGATTGTGAAGGCAGAATTTATGCGGGACATTGATCGGCCGCTTCGTTGATGGAGGTTGAGTGGTAGGTAGGCGGATATGGTAGACTCTCTGAGAAGCTTTTGCATCGCCCGTTGGATTACAAGCGGCTGCTATCGTGGCCAGATTCACGGCGTGGATGGGGCTTCATCCGGACTTCTTTGGATCGACGACCCGGCGATCACAGCTGGCGTTTCGAAGCTGTGGCTCCAGATCATCTCGACAACTCCAATCACTCGCATTTTGTCTGCACGGAATATGACAGTGGGGATTGTCTGGAGGCGTTGGAAATGTACGGACTAATCAAAACGCAAAGCCAGAGCCATCAACGGTATGAATAAGACTTTGCTGAAGGG
>CANHVD010000338.1 GCA_947463775.1 Planctomycetaceae bacterium
CGCAAAGCACTTTTGACGATCTCGGGCAAGGAAAGCATCTCAGATTTCTGATCGTCACGAACGCTCCGTTACGTCTTACTACTCGCCGCATCATGATTGGCAATTGCAGCTTTGGACAGATTCATAACAACAACACCCAGAGCAACGCTAACAGAACTTAACGCGACGTAGATGAACCAGGGAAATCGCTCGGTAAACGGCATCGGTGGAGCCACGTACGCCGGGTTTGGCTCAGCGGCTCCAAGAACTGCTCGCACAGGCGTTGCCGGCAATGCTTCGGGCAGGTTGCGTGCGAAGTCGTAGTTCGGACTTTCGGCTTCCGGATTGCCGAATCGCAACACCATGGGAAACTGCGTTGCATCCGAACGTTGCAGAACAATCTGCCTCGCCGGCGCACTGCCTTTGGCTGATGTCAGAGTCAGTGGCTTGTTGCGATAGTCGGCAGAAGTCAGTCGGAGCCGCCGCGATCGCACCTCAGAGAATGTCAAAATAAATGCCGTTGGCTTGTCACTCTTCTGACGCTGCCAGGTTGTATTTTCATTGGCAATGATGGGATAAAACTGCGGTTGCCCTAGCAGGTTCACGGTTTCCGCTTCCAGGCTGATGTCGCGAGCAAACTCCCGATCGGCAACCATGACTTCCAGGCGATCCAGAGGGATCTCCGCTCCGAAATCGAGGATCCAGCGAGAACCCGGTGAGCCAAATTGACGCGTCGGCTCGCGAGTACTGATCACCGCATCCGTCACAACGGGCTGAGCAGGAATCGCTATCTCTCGTGAAGCTCTTACGGCACCAATCGTAAATTCATCCTTACCCGCTTCAGATGTTGTCACCTGCGGATCCGGACTCACCTGAATTCGCAGAAACCGATGTCGACTCTCGCGGTAATGAAACGTGTTTCTAATAAACGACTTCTCTTCCAGCGTTAAATCCAAAAGATGACTTTCAACGAGTTTTTTCCAGTCCTGGCCGTCGTCGCTGCCTTCGATCACGACAGTACGTCGAAACTCTTCACCGGATGTCTCCACAACCACCTGATTGTGGGTTGGATCATCACCAGAAAACTCCAGCGTGACTTCATGAATTCCGCCATCAGGTTCAGATCGATTGAACTCCGACGAGGGCAAATATTCCAGCGCCGTTCTGGCCGACAATGTTCTCACTGCGAACGGGATTGAGTTGCCATTGGCCGCGTCTAACCGCAGATCCGAAAGATCGTAACGGGCATGTCGAAAGAGCTCCGCAGGAACAAATACGTCCAGCAAGTCAGACGATGCGGAAAGATCTCCGGCTGGCAACGACAGTGTCGTCTGATACTGCCAATCGGCTGAATTCTCGGGTGGCATTTCCACTTCCGCCATAACTTCGGCGTCCACGGCAACGACTTCTGCTTCTGGCGGCAGAACATCGTCCTGACCCCATCCCGGAGCAACCGCAGTCAGAACAGACAGTGCCGCTGCCAACTTCGCTAAGAAACGTTTTGACTTCATCATTGTAAACCCCTTTATCAATACGATTATTGTTTGAATCGCTGGTATCCGCGTGCCACAAGACCCAGAACAACAGCCAGAATAAAGAAGGCCACGATTCGATAAATCTGCTGCACATTCGCCATATCGACGACAAACAACTTCAGCACCGTGACGCCAAACAGCCCCATTGCGAACCAACGCAGGCGAGAACGGTTGAAGCGGAATCCCAGCAGCAGTAAAGCCGTCGCAAACAAGATCCAGAAAACGGTCAGCGCTAATTGAGCTCGCCATCGCCAGAGTTCAACATCTCCACCGATAAACGATCGCGAAACGAAGTAACCATGACACTCAAGCGACAAGACCAACCAAACCAGCGTAATCCCGCAAACCCCCGTGATGCCGATTCCCCAATGTTCATTTTTCGACAGCCTCAGCAGATATTGATCAGCCTTCCAGACTGCAGCCAGAAGCAACACGCCCACAGCCAGCGACGGTAATGCATCACGATTCAACACAGGAATAAATGGGTCACGGATATAAAACGGCAAATCGAAACCAATCACGCGGACCACTGCGAGCGTCGCAAGGGCAGCCGCCATTCCTCGAAGAATAGACGAAGAGATTCGTAGCCCGAATAGCCAGAGTGCCATCGCCATCATGGTCCAGCCGAGTGAAATCCACCGAGCATCCGCCTGAACAGGAATCGCCCACGCAATAAACCCGATCGCGACGGCCAGAGACGTCATCAGTAAACGAGAATCCGCTGGCCGCCACGCCATAATCAGGCGAGCCACGACGGCATAGATTGTGCCGAAGACAAGGGCCGCGGTACCGATCCAGAGACTCCAGGATTCCAGAGTCAATGTTCGAAAAGCGACGAAGCCAACCACTGCGTTGATCACAAACCGAGCCAGCTCTTCATAGTCCGCAGATCGCACAGAACGCCGAGCGATAATCAGACTGTGTCCGAGATACAGCAGGAACAGCGATAACTGGAAACCCAATGCCCACGCAAACTTATCCGGATGATAGTTGCCCTGATACCACGCCAGATAAATCAACTGCGTACCAGAAAAAGCGACCGACGCGACTGCTGGCCATCGTTGCACGCTTGTGGCTGCAATCACGCCAATGTTCAGCGTCAACAGATACAGAAACAGAGACGAATAAGAATCATGATCAGACTGCATCAGCAGCGGAGTCATCAGGCCGCCGACGACCGCAATCATCCCAATCAGCGACGAACGACAGAAAACAGCAGCCAGCATTGATTCCATGACCAAAATGGCCAGAAACATTCCGGCGTGCTGCTGAGGCAACAGTTGATAAAACCCAAACGCGGAATACGTCGCCAGATAGATGACCACGATGCCCGTCGACATCAACATGGACGCAAATCGCCGCCAGCCTTTGAGCAAGTAACGACAGCCGGAGATAACCAGCGCGGCACCGAATAACTCGCCGATGGCAACTCGGCCGATTGGCCCGATCCAGTTGTTCTGATAAGCGTAACGCAGGAAAAATGTGGCTGAGAATAAGAACAGGATGGCCGCCACCCAGCCGAACGCCTTCTGACCGATGAACGTCTCCCAGCCCACAGGAGACGCTGATTGCTCGGAAGTGGACGCGGAATGCACGGGTGTGAGATGAGAAGCAGGCGTCGGCAGTGGAGCAGAAGAGGGCGGCCGCATCGGAACAACTGCAGGAGACTCTGAGACTGTTCTCGCGGCATCCAACTGGCTGAGGCTCTCCGCCGGATCGTTTGCGACCGGTGATGCTGCGACAGAAGCCATCGCAGCATGAGCGGCCAGCGTTTGATCCGACTCGCCCCCAACAACCTTTGGTTGCGGCAGCGTAACACGACCATTCGCAATATCGCGGAGGTAGGCTTCGACGCGATCCAGACGCCCGGTCACTTCCTTTAGTTTGCGAGTCTTCACGAAAGCAATGATGGACATCACGATCGCAGCCACCGGCAGGATCAACACCGCGCCAGCGATCAGAAGGATTATTAGTAACTCTTCAAATCTCATTGTGTACCGCCCGTTGTAAGATCATTCATCAGGCATGAGCCGCGGAAGTGTTGCCAGTCAATGGATTCGCAGACAACCATTCAACAAATCCCGTGCCGGATTATCAAAACGCAACACGCTGAGTTTTCTCGACCTTCTCCGCCACTGTAACGGTTTCCCTGCAGTTCAAACACTGCAACCGCGACGCAGTTTAGCGACTGCACATCTTCCGGAATGGATACCCCGAGTCCCCTTCAACGCAGAGTCCGCGGAGCCATGATTCGGGAACTACAAGCAATCCCAATACATGCCCCGGCCAAATTCCTAAGTTGTTCTCACACCAGGACCACATCAAAGAATGCCCCCTCCTTGCTTCTTCAGGACCTCCAGAACGAATTCGGGGGTGCTAACCGTGGAAAGCAGGCACCACTCATGCGACCCCAAACAGCTCAACAAACGGCAGAGCGATTTCAGTCCGGGGCTCTTCCGGAACTGCTGTGTCTGCGATCCAGTTGAGCAACTCCGAAATCCCGACACCGGTCTTTGCGGAGGCGTCGAAAATGCATTTAATGGCGTTAACAGAATCCAGAGACGAAGCAAACAGTGGTACGCCGGTGTTCCCGGGTTCACTCGGAATGTCGCACTTGTTGCGTACAACACAGGTTGGCACCTCGACCTTTTTCAGTCGATCTATCAGAGCAGACTCGAACCGCTCACTGGACGCATCAACGACCAAACAGATCATGTCGCAATCGCCAAGAAGTGCCAGGGACTGCACAATTCCCAACTGCTCTGGTAATGAGTCTGAGCCAGTTCGCACGCCAGCAGTGTCAATCAACTGAAACATCCAACCGCGAACGACGATCTCGACTTCTACCAGATCTCGCGTTGTGCCAGGAGTCGCTGAAACAATTGATCGCTGCAGACCGGCGATGGTGTTGATCAGTGACGATTTGCCAACGTTCGGCTCACCCACGATGGCTACTCGCCAAGGTTTCGTCAAATGCTGTGCGACACTTTGCCAGCGTTCCATATGCTGTCGAGCAGATCGGCTTCTGTCGTCTGATTCACTCTGTAGGTCTTCGGCGAATTTCAGTAGTCGTCCGTCCTGTTGAGCAAGTACCAATCCGGCGGCTTTGCGAGTTCTGCATTTTAACAACGCCTCATTTGTGACTCGCTCTATTTTTCCCGGGAAAGATTCATTCGTCGCGGCCCCCTGGATGTCAGACCGTAACCCGGCAGCAGCCAGGTCCCGGCAAATGCGATGAACAGCAATCGTTCCTCCGTGACAATTTATCTCCCAGCAGTATTCCGCAGTCCGCACAATAACGACGTCTTCACCGCTCCAGCTTCCAAAAAGAATTCTCCCTTGAGGTGCCTCCGCCAGCGCGCATGCAGACCCCACCTGAAACCCCTGCATGACTGATGCGATGTCTGATTGGGCGTTAAGCCGGAGCTCAATCACGGCCACCGCTCCTGGGCCGGATGGCGTGAGGACACGGAAGCTTGAGAATGAAGAGAAGCGAGGTAACTCAGGGAGCAATGGATCGAACTTTCATTCGGAGAGATATGACACAAAGAAGGGTTCAGCTGCGGTGAGCTTCTTTCGGCAGAATTGTGCAGGTCATTGATAGCTTTCGCAAACGTCAGATTCGGAGTAATCGCTATCAAAAGGCGGGTTTTCTATAAGTCGATGAATTTTGAGCCTAAAGATTCGGCACGGCTTTTTTCAGAGTTCCAGTTTGGCTCCAGCCACTCTTGTCGCAATGCCGATGTTCCGATTGCGACCAGGTTTGTCGTGCGCTCGTTCACCGCGCGCATCTTCAGATTTGATCGTGCTTGATGCACTTCGGCAGAACATGCCGCCATTAGATTCCTTTCTTTGCTCTACCCGTCACCCCGACCAGGGAAGGTCATGAGCCGACCGCAGGACAACGCGACAACGAGGTCACTTCCCGCCCGATTCCTGGGCTGGACAGTGGCAACAGTCTCCGCGCGTCCACGACTGATGCTGTGGCTGGTTCTTCTGGTCGCATGTGGCAGCGTCGGGATCACGGTCACTCAACTGCAGCTTCGCACCAGCCGCAGCGATCTCATGGATCCTGCTCAGAAGCACGCCAAAACATGGAAGCAGTATGCAGACACCTTCGGAGCGGAATCTGATCTTCTGATCACAGTCCAAACTCCAGGTCCAAATGGCAAACTGATTCAATCTGTCATTGATGATCTGGGACAGCGTCTGGAACGAGAACCCGAACACTTCGGCAACGTTCTGTCGCGAGTTGACCTGACCGCAATGAGAGAGAAAGCTCTGCTGTTCCTTTCCCCTCGGGAAGTTCAAAAGACCGCACAACTGATCGGTCAGTATGATACGGTGGTGCAGCGCCAGAACTGGAATTTCGTTCGAGCAGAAATGCTGGCGAATACGCTCCGCACAAAGATCGCTCGCGGACAGCAGGACGGAGTCGTCTCCGATGAAACTTATCAGGCCGTCGAACGTTTTGCCGACAGTCTCTCCGGATACATGAAGAATGCTCTGGAAACTGGAAAAGTCGAGAAGACCGCGTTCCGCTCTCCTCTACCAGATCTAATGCAGGTTGCTGCAGACCAGAAACTGACGGATTCAAAAACGGCCTATATGCTCAACCCTGAAAACACCGTGGGTGTGGTTCAGGTGACGGCGATTCGCAATTCCAAAGTGCCGACCGAAGATCCAAACGCCGCAGCTATCATTCGTCTGCGGGAACTAGCCGCCGAAGTCGAGAAAGCTCATGAGTCACAGCCGGGAGATGTCTCGATCAGCGTGACGGGAATTCCGGCTCTTGAACACGATGAAATGCATAGTACGTCGGTCGATATGCGGAACGCTGGCATTGTCGCGTTCTTCGTCGTCGGTGGGATGCTGTTTCTTGCATTCCGAGGAATCCGGCACCCAATGTTGGCGCTGATGACACTGATCGTCGCGTTGTGCTGGACCTTTGGTGCGGCGACGCTCGTTGTCAAACATTTGAATATCATCAGTGTCTGCTTCCCGATTTTTCTGATCGGTCTGGGCATCGATTTCTCCGTTTCGTTCATCAATAAGTATCTGACGCTTCGTCAGGAA